>NZ_JARVTA010000015.1:0-64112 GCF_030208915.1 Arthrobacter sp. efr-133-TYG-104 | reverse complement strand
CGGGGTGTAACCGATGACTCGACTCATCCGTGAAGGATGTCTCGACTCATCACACGGTGCCCGTAGATAATTCGAGCCCGCATACCGCAAGCAAGTAAATGCCGGCGGCTGCCGCCACGGACACGGCAAACTGAATCCGCCGACGCTTGTCAAATGCCTGACGTGGATCTGTCCAACCGAGATGGCTTGTTCTGCGCTCTAGCGTGCGCAACCATAGGAAGGTCCCTATGCCTCCTGCAACGAAGAACAGGCCGAGGGCCACTAAAAAGGGTTCACGCATAGTCCTGACATTATCCTGATCGCTGAAACGGTCGAGGAATGCCTGAGCCAGTCACATCTGTTCATGGCAGGGGCGCCTGCGCAGCGGAATGCGGGAACCGGAGCGTGCCCGTTGAGGGATCCGCTAGAGGGGCAGCCGCAGCCTCTGGTCCTATGCTCTCGCTAGATGCCAGACTGGGTCTTATGTTCCGCAGACCTCGTGACGCCGACCTATCTTGGCGGCGGTGACCTACCTCAATCCCGTGGGATGGACGCTGCCGCAGAATGTAGGAGCGTCATATGTCCCGTACCGAGAAGACCCAGCCGTTTCGTATCCGCCTGTGGGACGGTACGTTGCATCGTCTCGCTGTCCATGATCATCGGGACGGCATCTGCGACCTGCCAACCACCATCCAGGGGGACCTGGAGCAGGTCGAGGACAAGGACGGTCTCATGGCCCGGTGGTCCTGCCACTGGGAATTCCAGTACACCGGAACAAACACGTGCTGCTGCCCGCTCTGCCATAACGCAGATGGTCTGCGCGATGAGCGCCGGGCAGAGCGTCATCGGAACCGTCGTGACTTGGCCGAACTGCTGAAGCGGGCTCGTCACGGCTGGCGCGAACTCGACTGAAGGGTCGATCACGAATCCTGGATCTATCCTTCGAAGTGTCCGGCGGGGGATCCCCTTGCGGGGTGCACAAGACGACAAATAGCGCTTCAAAGAAGCCATCATTTACCGCCGAAAGTCACATCCGCGTGTTTCAACTGCTCTCAGGAGGTCCGACGAACGTCTCGGTGAGGGACCGGCTTAAGAACACCTTTGGCTGGTCAAGTACAGGGACCTGGCCAAGTGCCCCGATGCCAAAAAAGTTATAACGATTTCCTGACCCATGTGACAGGGCTCGAACCTCGATTTGCGGGGATTACGAGCCCCGTAAACCAGAGTTCAGGTAACAAGCCTGACGGATGTTGTCATATTGCTATCCCATTTAGTCAAGACGATGTGCTTATAGTTCACGGGCAACGACTTATAAGAATGAAATGGGGGAAACGCATGTATTTCAGAAGATTGGCCAAGGGTGTGTTGGTGCTGTTGGCAAGCTCGGCGATGATGCTCGGGGGTGTAGCCTCGGCCTCCGCCGCTGTTCCCGATGCGCCGACCCCGCATCCATCTGTGAACGGAACTGCTCCAGGGCCGACCTCGACGGGTACCCCAAAGACGCCCAAGTTTGTTCTCCCGCCTGACACCGCTCACACTGACGACGTCGCGGGTCAGTACTACTCGTTCTGTATTTGGTGGAACGGTACGTCGGCGCTCTGGACCAATAATGATCCCTACGCCTGCCAAGGATGGTTGGACGTCTACATCAACGGCGCGCAGGTCGCTCATCTCCAGAACGGGGGCAAGCCACTGGCATCGATCAGCTGCCAGCTTTCGATAGCAACGGGCGTAATCCAAGTTTTCACCGGCGGTCTCTACAGCGGTTGGGGAATGGCAAGCTGGCTTTGGGGTTCTTGGGTCTCAGGGCTCGGATGCCGGTAGTTGGCCGGCGCACTCTCGTAGGCTGGTAACTATCGGCAACATATCGGAAGGAATCCGTATGAATAAGAATCCGTCTATTCCTGGACTGGTAGCTGGAATCTTCATGCTCATCTGGGCCGCGATCCTCCTCTCCTGGATGCCCGTCGACTCGCTGCGCCTCATTACTGGGATCATGTTTGTTCCTGTTGGGGTGTGGCTGATCGCCAGGTACGTCATGGCCCGGCGGAAATCCGGACGAGCGACAATGGGTGCGCCTCCCGGCGCGTAGGAGTCATCGTTATCAGGAAGGCCCTCGCTGATGAGACCGCGGGGGCCTTCAGCGTTCGCCCGAGTTTCTCGCGTCGATCGACCCCGCCAGCTTCGGGTTCTGGACCGAGCTGTACGACGCACTAACGAATTCGCGCTTTCAACTTTTCGCATACGCTCCCCGCATCCAACTGGCAGAGCGCGTCGTCCGACACATCTAGCCGGAGCACGAGACGGGTTCGACCGCCCGTAAACCGGTGGCTCATCGACCCCTCACAGTGCCCGTTGGCCGATCCCTCACCGGACGGTTGGGACGTCCGTTGGGCCATCCTCCACCGGGATGATGCCTGGCGCTGTATTCGGCAATGTAAGGATGAGTTATGAGCAATGTCTTCCTCACTGGCCAACTTGTGTGCAGTGACCAAGAGCAGGTCGCGGTGGTGGCCCAGCACCTACCCCTCCACATCAAGCTGACGCGCGCCGAGCCAGGATGTCTTTCCTTCGAAGTGAACCCCACTCAGAACCCGCTGATCTGGCAGGTCGATGAGCAATTCCAGGACGGCGACTCGTTCCGTGCACATCAGCAGCGAGTCGCTAAGAGCGAATGGGGCAGGGCAACTGCATACATCGATCGACGCTACGAGATCGAAGGCATATAGCCCGTCGGCTGCATCACTGGTAGAGCGTCCACCGCGGGCAGGTTCCCGCTAGGGATCCCTATCCGGACGGATCGTCTGCCGTGAAGAACAGGATCCGGCAGGAACGTCACGATCGCCTCGGTACACAACGCCACGAGATCCTGGGTGGCCCGAAAACCCGCGCTGATTCAACGTCTGATGACTACGCTGCAAGGCGTGGCTACCGAAGACCTGGCAGCAGCGCACCGTGCCACCTTGGAGCGCCTAGGCGCAGACGGTGCACCGCTGACTAGGACCAGCCCGGTATCCCCGGCGTCGACTTGGCATTTTGAAGGCAACGATGGGTGAGAGGACCCGGTGGTTGGGTCCCCAGATAGAAGTCCAGTGTTTGTGTGAGTTTCGTGTCCGAGAATAGTCCGCATCCACCTCGATGGTCGAACCATGGCGTTCCTCGACATGCCGCATCAGGACATCGAACACCTCGCGCAATTCCGTGGTCGTGAATCTCGCTGGACGGTCGGTCATTGAGGTCCTTCGTTCATCAACAAATCTTCGGCGAGCTGCGGATTTTTAAGCCCCACATCGAGCGCACTTCCACACCGAGCCCACTTCCACGCCCGCTAGGACCCTAACCGTCTGGGACTGCCCCCGGTTTTGTTGACTCCTTAACCTAGCGAGCTTGTGCTCGTGGAAGGTTGTTGGCCATGCCCACGGCTTATGGGGCGGAGTTCCGCCAGGATGTTATTGATGTGGCCCGCAAGGGCGAGGCGCCGCTGGCGCAGATTGCGAAGGATTTCGGGCTTTCTGTCACGACGTTGAAGCGCTGGATTGCCATCGCCGAACGTAAGGAGGCCGGGGCCGGGCCGGCAGCGGCGGAGTCGGCCGAGATGCGGGAGCTGAAGAAGCGGAACCGCTTGTTGGAGCAGGAGAATGAGATTCTGCGCCGCGCTGCTGCCTATCTGGCCAGGGACATCAACCCAAAATGATCTACCCGCTGGTCACGGATCTTGCCGCCGATGGTGTTCCCGTGGCGGTGACCTGCAGGGTGTTGAAGTTCAGCAAGCAAGGGTTTTCATCGGCGGGTCCCCGACCGACTCGGTGAAAATTGTATGGGTCTCCCTGCACGCATTAGTGAGCCTTTGGACCATCGGCAGCCTTCGACTCAAGAAGATCCCCGGGTAGAGCATTGTCTCGGGGAAGGACACTCGACGAACTTCGGCTCCACACGCAAATTGCCCGTTAGAAGTGCGTAGTTGCGACATCCGCATCCTGGATGCCTGCGCGGCGCGTTCAGGGAGTCACTGCCCGGGCAAAAGCCAGTCCGTAAAAGCAAAAGCCGGTCCGTAAAAGGAAGCGCGCACGACGTGGAGTCTTGGGTCGGATATGTCGCACTTGAGGAAATGATGACGAACGTGGGCCTTTCATCCCACGCATGTATAGCAGACCAGGCAGCCAGCGCAGCGGCCGCGCGGATCAGGCTGAACACCTCAAACGACCTGGATGTTGACCCCCCGACCGTGCTATGAGCCGCCTATGATGGAGGACGTCATCCCGGCCGGGTCAGTGCCTGCCGGTCCACACGGGTGCACCCGAAGGCCACGCGTCTTACTCCGATATTACCGAGCCTCAATGGCCGGTTTTCTCCTTGACTTGTCGGTCCAGAAGCGCGCTGACTTGGCCCACGAACAAGTCACCGTATGCCTGCATCGCTGCGAGGTTGACGGACACGTGAGCCGGAGTTTCGAGCAATATCTCAAGAGTCAGCTGACAACCCCCGAGCGTTGGATCGAGACGATACGTCGTTGTTGTGACCGAACCCAGTAGCGGATCACTGGACCGTGTGACTGCCAACTCTTCGGGCACCTCCTTGATGACTTCAAGAAGGTCCATTCGTCCGTCACGGTAGAAGAAGCACTGCCGTTCCCCTGGACCATCCGGAATCGCTGGAACCGAAAAGGCGTGAGCGAGGTTGTCTGAGAATTGGTGAGCAGCTTCCGCTGGCCGTATTGCCGCCCAGACCACCTCGGGCGAATGCGGGTACACCGCACTGCTGGTTGAGCTGACCGTCTTGTTTTGCTGTGATGATTTGCGGGCAGACATCACAATGGTGATGAACGTCAGCAACAAGCCACCCACCACGAGTGCGAGAACCGGGTACCCCCGAGGGTCCCTGTTCTGCAGCAAGGACGCTCCCAGCGTAGTGAGCGTCATAAGACCTGTTATGGCGAGGATGCCCACAAACGAGTACACGGCGTTCTTCACTCCCCAACAATGGCACATTGACACGAGTATCGAGCCGCACTGGGCTAATAAGTAGCAGCTGGTCTGCACCGCTTGGGGATCGTAGAGCGGACGCACTCGGGCGCAAGTGCACTTTATGTCGAAGTGCTCGGCTATGGCGGCGGCAGGGTTTACATTCAGTAAATGACGCTGGCCATTTCCATCATCGCGCTGGCCGTTTCCATCATCACAGTGATTCTCGTTGTGATCACGACGGTAGTAGCCGTGATGACATATCGGCGCGGAGCTAAGCAAAGACAACTGCTCTATAGGGTCGTTACTACGAAAACGAAACTAGCAGAACCGGGCAAACGACCTCACGTCTGTTACGAAGTCACCATGGCTTTGATGAATATCGGACAGCATGACATCCTCGCTGAGGACTTCGATGGTGCGCAGCCACTCGAAATTGACCTCGGAACCGCCGTTCTGGGCATCGGGCCTCTCCGAGGCGAAAAGCTAAACAAAGTCAGGGTGTCCGTTGGCGACACTTGCGTCTCAATAGAACCAGCTTTGATCCCCTCCCGGGCGTTTATCCTTCGACAGGTACTCACTCGTTCCCGCCCGGACCCGAGGCTAAGCCGCCGTAGCCTGGCGGATATCCCGGTTTTGTCGCCTTCTGAAGCCGCGGATGTTACTTTCCGCCGGTTCGGACGGGCGACTGTACCCTCTATCATCATCGTTGCAGGTGCTTCGGGGGGCTATGACGGCTTCATGAGTAATGAGCTAACAGCAGACTTGGTTCAAGGTGCCCAGATTTGGCTTCGGAGCTTCGAGCTAGTTGCCCTCTTGCTCGCCGTAGTCATGCTCACTCGGTGCGCTCTCATTTACGCCAAGGGGACCGGGACGTTTCGATATAAGATTTGGTCAGAACTCAGGCAGAGCAAAAGAATTCGGAAAAGGCTCATGGTAGGGGTCCAGAGCCGGACGCGGTGACAGTCCCCCTGGCGGACAGCAGCACACCTGCCGCGGCTAAATTCCCAAATACTCCATATGGGCCAAGACGTAGTTGGCGTTGCCAGGATATCCACGCTCGGTGCCGAGAAGGTCGACGAAGCCGTAACCATCGGCGCGCCAAGAACCCATCTTCAAGATGAATGCTTCCCAGTCTTCTGCACCACGAGCCTCGCCGTTGTTATGAGACACGTCGCTCACGCCCGTAAGACGGTTCCTCAACGCCCATCCATGAAGGCGTATCCGGGACGCCGTCTGATGACGACCCCGGCATGCACGTAAGACCCGCACGTTGACAATGCACGATGACGGGGGGGCGGATTCTAGGGATCGACGCAACGTTCGGGTGAGTCGGGCCGGTCAGCCGACTGTTTTCGAGTGTATCCGGAGGTGGCAAGCGTGGTGCTTTTTTCTGCCTGGAAGAGTGCCTTGGGGGTGAGGTAGCCGAGGGTCTTGCGGGGCCTGGTGTTCAGCTCGTTGCAGACGCTCTTGACGTATTCGTGGGTGTACTTTGACAGGTCAGTGCCCTTGCGGAAGTACTGGCGTGCCAGCCCGTTAAAGTTCTCATTGGCTCCCCGCTGCCAGGGGCTGGAGCGTTCTGCGAAGTAGATTTGGATGCCTGTCGCTGCAGCGAGTTCGTGGTGTCGGGCCATCTCTACGCCCTGATCCCAGGTGAGAGTCTGTTTTAGGTGCGGTGGGAGGGAAGCGAAGGCGGCAGTGATGGCTACGTTAGTCCGGGCCGCTGTGTGGTCGATCGGCAGATTGATGATGATTCCGTAGTGGGTCTTGCGTTCCCGCAGCGTCACCATCGCCGAGGTCGAGCCGGGCCCGACGATTAGATCGCCTTCCCAGTGGCCAGCTTCCGTTTTGGTCTCAATGACTGGCGGGCGCTGACTGATCATCGTCATGTTCCGGACCACTGCGCCGTGGCCGGAACCGGTCCGCCAGCGGTGTCTGCGGATTTTCCGTCCGGTGCGCAGTCGGGGACAGTATTTCTTATCTAAACCGCCGTCATCGTTGAAGAGCAGTGCTCGGTAGATGGTCTCAGGACTCAATTGAAGGCCCGGTTCGACGGGGAATTGCAGTGCGAGCCAGCCGCAGATCTGCTCGGGCGACCAGTGTCGATTGAGCTTGCGCTGGACTATCGCGCGTAGTCGCCGGTTCCGTTTAAGCTTCCGATCCCGTGGCCGGCGCCGCTGCTGGCTGGCGCTGTGATCTGCGGCGTGCGGAGAGTACTGGCCGCGGCCGTCGCGGTGACGGTCCAGTTCCCTTTTGATCGTTGAGGGGCAGCGTCCGAGTTCACGCCCGATGCGCCGCAGTGAGCAGTCCAGCCGGAGAAGGTCGGCGATCTGAATCCGTTCCAGCAGGGACAGGTACCGTCCGGACCCTTGAGCAGGAACCCTCTTATGGCTCTGCTCGGCCCGTTGGTTCCTAAGTTTCGTGCCGGCGCGTCTGCTCATACCCAACATCCTGCAGGCCTCAGCGTTGCTGCATCCGGCACTCACCAGGTCCCAGTACCGTGTCTCCCGTAAAGCGCGTCGCTTTTGTGCTGGTGACCAGGGAGCTGCCACTCTCTCGGCAACGATCCTCGCGGTCCCAATGGCGTCCCGCTCGGCTTTCTGCTGACGTGCTTTTTCAGCTTTCAATTCTTCTTTCCGCTGGATTTCCCACCTGACGGAGGTCCCCGGGGACAGCCGTAAAGCTCTTACAACCTCTGTCAGAGGCAGCCGGCTTCGCAAGGTGATGAAGCGACGGTAGACCCACCGGTATCCAGTCGTATGCTTTACGCCTGCTGAAGCGGCAGCAGACAATACGCTCATGCCGGTGGAATAGGAGGACCAGAAGGTTTCCTCGACGGCTGGATCGACTTGGAAGTGATGGCGCCCCGTACCGCTGAGGAAGCGTTCGTTCCATTTCTCGGCATTGCGCGAGATGAACCCCAGTTCTTTCTGGGCAGCTACGTGATCGAGGCCTTCACTGCGGTATTGGAGGTACTCATCCCGCAACCACCGGTAGCCGGTTTCCTTACCGATTCCGGCCAGCCGTACTGATTCTCTGAAACTCTTGCCCTCTTTGACGAAGGCAAGAAACCTGACGCCGGTAGGCGAATCGAAGTGTTGATACATCGAAGGAACTCCCTGGATTGGGTGTTGCTTCGACCAACAGAATCCGGGGCACCCTAAACGCTCCACTCGAAGCCATGCTCATCGGATATGCCCGTGTCTCTAGCGTCCCGTCCCCGCGGCCGCGCGGGGCAAGACCCAGTGCTCATGACAAGGCCGTGATGGTCAGTTTCCGAACCAAGGCCGTCCTGCCGTCGGCCGCTCGCAGTTGGGTGCCTCCGTTTCCGGCCACGGGGAACACCAGGTCAGTCAAAACAACCCTGCCGCCCTGGGCGAACACCTCCACCGAGCAGCGGTCGACGACGATCCGTAGCGTCAGCACGCCGTCGTCCAGCTTCACCGGTGCAGACTCCGCGGACGCGAACTTCGTGTGGAAGGAGGTACTTCCGGAACTCCGGCGATCCAGCGTGAGCCGGCTCGTCCCAGCGTCGAAGCTAAGGACCGTTCCGGTGCTCCCATCCGATGCGGCCAGGAGCCTGAACGCCACTGTGCCAACCGTTCCGGGAACGATCTCCGCCTCGATCAGCTGAGCGGACCCGGGCTCTGCGTCCGGCAGTTGGATCGGGGAGTCACCGAGCTCCACATTTTCGACGTCGAGGGTCGGCTTCCCGGCGTTGACCGGCAGTACCGGGCGCTGGACCAAGCGCGGTAAGCCGTCCACGGTGGCGAGCTGCACTTCACGGGCAAGCGACATTCCGGACCGCCACGGAGACGTGGGCAGCGAATTGGCATAGTCCCAGTTGTTCATCCATCCGATCATGATGCGGCGGTTCCCCGGGACATTGCTGAACGAAACGGCCGCGTAATAGTCGCGCCCCCAATCCAGCCACAGGCAGTTTTCCAGGTCCGGAGCTCCGCCTGCACCGGCTGGGACGAGTGAATCAGGATCTGCCGTGAAACGCACTCCGTCGAATTCGCCGACGAAGTACTGACCTCCCGATCCGCCGGCCACCGCGCCCGGGTTGATATTGACCACCAGGACCCACTTGACGGTGCCAGGGTTTCCATCGAGCGGGAGGGGGAACAGGTCGGGGCATTCCCACTCACCTCCTGCGGCATTTGATGGCCCGAAGGTGCTCAGATATTCCCAGTCCTTGAGGTTGGCCGACCGGTACAGCACAACCTGCTGATGCTGGGCCTCCACCGCCACCATGACCCAGTAAGAGCCTGCCGCCCCCTCGAAGCGGAACACCTTGGGGTCCCTGAAATGGGCCGAGCCCCGGGCAAGAACCGGGTTGCCTTGGTATTTGCTCCAGGTCATCCCGCCGTCCGTGGAGAACGCGAGGGACTGGGCTTGTGTCCCTTCATACGCGTAGCCTTCCTTGAACGCGCTCGTGTAGATGGCCACCAGTGCGGGGTGTTCCAAGGTGCCGAAACCGGACGCGTTGCCATGATCCACCACGATGCTGCCGGAAAAGACGTCCTCTTCCTGATCGCAAGCGATGGCCACGGGTTGTTCGGTCCAGTGCACAAGGTCAGCTGATGTGGCATGGCCCCAGGACATGTTCCCCCAGACGTTGGCAAAGGGGTTGCTTTGGTAAAAGAGGTGGTAGATGCCTTGGTACCACACGAGTCCGTTTGGGTCGTTCAGCCACGTCTTCTCGGCTGTGTAGTGCAGAATGGGCCTGAAATCCTGGGTCGCGGTTTCGGCACGGCTGGCAGGGCGGGAGGTTGTGTCAGTCATCGGAGTTCTTTCGGGAAACCGGGGCCAGGTCCAGGGATTGGTTGAGTTCCTCCAGGGATTCGTTGAGTTCCGTCCGCGTTGGCGGCTCCGCTCCATGCCGGCCCACCGTGATGGCCGCAGCCAAGGACGCGGCCGTGCCCAAGCGGGAGAGTTTGTCATAACCAAAATCCCCCTCGGGGCCCTCAAGGAGGCCCGCGATGAGCGAGGACATGTAGGCATCGCCGGCGCCGACGGTATCCTTGACCACCACTTGCGGTGCAGGCATGTCGATCTGTGCGGTTCTCGAACGCAGGTGGGATCCGGCAGCACCGTCGGTAATGACGGCCAGTTCCGCCCCGAGCTCGAGGACTCGCTGTCCGACGTCGTGACAAGACTTCTGAGGGTAGAGCCACGCGGCATCTTCCGCGCTGAGCTTTACCACGGTGGACAGGGCCACCAGGCGTTCGAAGGTCCTGAGCGTTTCAGCGTGGTCCTGGAGGAGCGTGGGGCGGATGTTGGGGTCGTACGTGATCAGGCAGCGTCCCGCGAACAGTTCAAGCAACGACCGGACGCTGCTTGCTCCGGGCTCCACGAACGAGGCCAGCGACCCGGTGTGCAGCACTTTAGGGAGGAAAGTAGGCGCGATGTGGGGGAGGTTCCACTCGAGGTCGAATTCGTATTCTGCGGAACCGTCGCTGCCTAGGGACGCTTGCGCAGTTGATGTGCGGCCAAGGTGTTCGGATCCCGGAAGCAACTGCACTCCGGCTGCCTTCAGGTGCCGCTGGATGCTCTTGCTGTGTTCGTCCCTGCCCAGCGCCGTGAGAAATGCCGTGCCGACACCTAAACGGCCCAGTCCGAAGGCGACGTTCATCCCGGAACCGCCCGGGAATCCAACCGGACCACCGGCCGTCTGGATGATGTCGATGATCGATTCGCCGACGACGACGACGTCCGGTTCGGGGCACGGGAAAACTGAGGTGCTGTGCATGTAGGGTCCTTGAAAAATTGGGCGCGTTCGTTGCTGAACGTACTCGAGGTCAGGTGTTGGCGCGTGCCGGTGATGCTACAGAGTCACGAATAACCATGGGGCAGGGAAGAACGGTGGGATGCGCCGCGAACAATTGGAGGTCGGTCTTTCCTTCGATGGCGTCGATCAGGTTCTCGGTTGCCCACGCGCCCATCTCGTAGTGGGGCAGGGCAACGGTTGTCAGGGCAGGGTAGAGGCTTTCGGCGATGAGCTGCTGGTTGTCGAAACCGACGATTGAAATGTCGTCCGGAATTTTCAGGCCAAGTTCCCCGGCGGCCCTGTACGCGCCCATGGCCATCCGGTCGTTGTAGCAGAACACGGCGGTGGGTCGGTTTTGTCCTTTCAGCAGGCGCAGGGCAGCTTGGTACCCGCCGGATACCTCCGAGGGCTCGGACTGGACCAGTTCTTCGTGGAAAGGCAGTCCGGCGTCGGACAGGGTTTCCATGAATGCCTTGAGCCGGGAGTGGGTTGCGGGCACGTCGTCGGTGTTGTTGACCATGCCTATCCGCGTATGACCGGCGTCGATCAGGGTTTGGACGGCCGACCTTGCGCCGCCCAATTCGTCCGGGATAACGGATGACACAGTCTGGCTGATGTCCTCGGAGTCCACGAGTACTGCCGGGAGTCCGGCCAGGTTCTTGGGAACGGCCAGCTTCCGGTGGTACATGGTGGCATAGAGGATGCCGTCCACTTGCCGGTCCAGCAGGTCCGCCACCTGGCCTTCCTTGGATGCTTGGGAACCGGTGCTGGTGGAGTTGATGATCATGATGCGGTAGCCACGCGCCCGAGCCGTCTCCTCCGCTCCGAGGATGATCCTGCCCGCATGCGGGGTAGTGGCGATCTCCTCGCTGATGAACCCGATCATTCCCGAGCGCTGCGTGCGCAGTGCTTGGGCGAGACGGTTGGGTCCGTAACCCAACCGTTGAGCCGCTTCGTGGACGCGCTCCCTTGTTTCTGCACCAACGCGTGCGTAGGCGACGTCATTAAGGACGTGGGAGACGGTGGTGACAGAGACGCCCGCCGCCGCCGCCACATCCTTGATACCGACTGATCTACTGGTCATTTCTTCTCCCACGTCCTCATGGTGCTGATCCTATGTTCGGCTGCTTCATTTTCTTAGGCCGGATCCGTTTAGCTGGTTACAGGTGCACGTGTCGCATGGAAAGCGGGTGTTGGCAGGGCCCTGACGGCATTGACGCTTCGGTCCGCTATCACCTGTGCTTCGCTGCCCGAATCAAGGATTGTGTTGTTGGCCGATTCGGGATCGACCAGAACGGCCGTCACGGTCAAACCATCCGAGGCATTGGTGGTCAGCAATGCGTCAACTTGGGCTTCGAAAGCGGAGCCCCCCGAAGTAGCCCGGATGTCCTTCCCGACCACGTGGTTGCTGGCAACATAGTTGCCGTCCCCCGCCTTCAGCCGGATGATGACCGGCGTCGCCCCTTCCGGTCGGATGCCCTGGGAGTCGACGATCTCGGAAAAGTGGTTGCCGATCAGGGAGTTATTACTGCCGCTGACGCACAGAAGACCGGTGAGGTCGTCCAGGCCGTTGTCTACCCCGAAGAAGGGTGTCCAGGGCTCGTGGTCCCGCAGGAAGTGGTTCGTGGCCACAAGGTTTTCAGAGCTGTCTGCTTCGAAAATGACCATGCCTGGGTAGAACGAATGCAAACGGTTATTGGTGATGCTTGAACGCGTAACGCCTGAGAAGTGGATGCTGCTTGCACCACGGGGGAAGAGGTTGTTCGCGGTAATAAGGAGCCCACCGTGGTTCTCGGCGTAGATCGTGTGACCTTTAAAGCCGGCTCCGAGGAGGTTGCCGGTGATCTTTGATGCCTGCCCCCAGCCCCGCAACTCGATGCAACTCCCGCATTCTGCAATGAAGTTGTCATGTATGGAAAGCGCATCCGCGTTGTAGATGGTGACAGCGTTTTCGAGGTAGACAAACCCCATTCCGGTGACCCGGAAAGAGTCGTTGGCACTGGCGATATAGATGCCGGTCTTGCCGTTGACGTAGGTGTTTTCCGGCTCCATTTCCGAGCCGTCAGGGGCGAAATGCAGCCCGTCGATGCAGAAGTTGGAGAATTCGACCGAACTGATCCGCGGGCTACCGGTCCGCTCAACGTAGAAGGCGGCTCCTTTGGATTCCTCAATGTCCCCGCCGCCGGGAAGATCGACCATGATGCGGCTTCCTCCCGGCCACAACTCGTGTAAGCCGGCCCATTCGTCCTCGGGAACGTTGAAGCGGATGCTGGATGACGTAAAGCCGTGCCCGGAGCCATGAATCTTGAGGAAGCTGATGTCGATGACCACCTGCGTGCGGAGCCGGTAGTCTCCGGGCGGAACGTAGATGACCGCACCAGGTTTTCCACCATCGTCCACATTTGTGGCAGATTGCCGGGCTTTGATGTCGGCGATGATGCTGTTCATCACCTCGCCGATGTCCTCGGACGGGTTGCCGACGGGCCACGTTGTCACGTCGTAATAGTTGTTGCTTGGCATAGCTTCTCCCCTCTGTTTGGTTAGTTTGTCAGCCCTTGACGGCGCCGAGCGTCATACCCGCGACGATCTTGCGCTGCAACAGAAGCGTCAGGAGGATGACCGGGATCGAGTAGACGGCGGCCAGGGCCGTCATGGAACCCCAGTCCAGGCCGAACTGCGTCTGGAAGTTGGCGATGACCACGGGGGTGGTTTGGGATCGGACCGCGGTCATGAGCAATGCGAAGAGGAACTCGTTCCACGAGGCGAGGAAGGCGAAGATCGCCGTGACCGCGATGCCCCCGGAGACTACCGGGATGACCACCCGCCACAGGGCCCCAAGCCTACTGCAGCCGTCCACAGTGGCTGCCTCCTCAAGATCCTTGGGCACCGACTCGAAGAAGCTGGACATCAGCCAGATGGACAGCGGCAGTGAGATGGTGGTGTGGGCGATCGAGAGCGCAATGGGTGTGTCGGAGAGCCCCACCGAGGCCATCATGGACGCGAGTGGAATGCCAATGGCTACCGGTGGCACCATGCGGGTCACCAGCGCGGCCATGATGAAGACCCGGCCGCTGGCGGTCTTGTAGCGGGTGATCCCGTATGCGGCCGGCACGGCCAGAACCAAGGACAACAACGTACTGATAACAGCGGTCTGGATGCTGTTGATGAAGGACGCCAGTACCCCGCCGCGCCCTAATGCATTGGCGTAATTATCCAACGTCCATTCCTTGGGAAGAATGGTCGGGGGGACGGCAATCGTATCGATCGGCGTCTTGAATGATGTGAAGAGCAGGTACAGGAACGGGAACCCGTAAAGGATCAGGGATGCGGCGAGGAGAACCCACAAGATGGTCCTTGTGCTGCGCCTCCCGGCTTCGAGTCCTTCCCGGTTGACGCCGCGGCGTCGCTTGGTCCTCGCGGCGGAGGCAGGTTGCTTTGTGTCTTTCAGCGCCGGGACTGCTTGGACTGGTGCGGTGCTCATCAGGTGTCCTTTCCTGGGCGCCAAACCGTGGCTACGGCAACGAGGGCGATGGCAAGCATCGCCAACAGGTAGATGGTGCCCATGGCACTTGCCAGGCCGGGGTCCCCAAAGCGGATCATGGTCCGATAAATCAGCAAGCTCATGGTTTCGGAAGCGGATTGCGGACCACCGTTGGTCTGGATGAGGATCGTGTCAAAAGCCCTCGCGGCGTCGATGCCACGGACCACCAGCGCGACGGCGATAACGGGACGCAGGAGCGGGAGGATGATGCGGAAGAGCAGCGAGGGAGCGCGGGCGCCGTCGAGCCTTGCCGCCTCGATCAGGTCTCCGGGTATGTTCTGCAGCCCCGCGAACAGCACCAGGCACATGAATGAAGTGGTTAGCCAGATGTCCGGGATTGCCACGGAAAACAAAACAATGTCGGGGTTGGACAACCATCCGATTTGGTTGGGATTTTGCAGGATCCCCACTTGCGTCAGCATCGTTCCGAGCAAACCGAAGTTGTCGATCATGAGGAACTTCCACAGCAGGCCGGCCACGATCGGGGCAATCATCAGCGGATAGAGGAACATGGTCCGCCAGACTTGGGATTTGGTGCCAAGCGTGGTGAACAGGAGGGCCATGCCCAAGCCGAGCGCGAACTCGAGGGTCACTACCATCACGGTGTAGGCGAGCGTTCGCCATCCGGCACCCATGAAGGCCTCGGAAGTGAAAGCAGCGACGTAGTTGTCAAAACCGACGAAGCTGCGTGGACCCCCAACGACCGGGGAGATCTTAAAGAAGCTGTCCGTCACCAACCGGAACAGCGGGTAGGCAACGAAGACTGCGAGGAACAGGGCCGCGGGGGTCATCAGGTAGAGGGCGAAGCGGCGATCAGGAATGCGCACGGGATTCTCTTCCGCTGGTTGGGTCCGCGGCCGGCAAAGCTTAGGCTGATGCCGGCCGCGGAGTCTTACTTACTTAAGGAGGGCTTGGACCTTGGACTTCGCGTCCGCGAGCAGGGCGGAGCTGTCTCCGCCAGCCACAGCCTTCTGGAGCATCGGAACCAGCACAGTGTCCACGATCTGCTGCCATTTTGCCGTTGCGGGACGAGTGGCCGTAGCGGGGGCGTTAAGTGTTTCGATGAGCGGTTTGAAACTCTCGTAACCGGGCTGGTCTTGATACTTCTGGAAGGCGGAGATACGTGCTGCCAAGCCGAGGCTTGACTGGATGGCCAGATCGTTGTGGTCGAAGGCGCACTTGACGAACTTCTTGGCTGCATCAGCATTCTTGGTTGCCTTGGGCACCGAGAGGTACCAAGGACCGGGAACGCCGGCCACACCAGCAGAACCACCGATCATCGGTGCTGTGCCAACCTTGCCGTAGACAGGGGAGTCCTTCGGGATCTGCCGGTACGCGTGAGCCCAGAACTGGGTCATGGCTGTCTTGCCCTGGTTGAAGAGATTCTGGGCGGCTGCCCAGTCCACCTGGGCGGCGCCGGCGGGAGCATCTTTGACAAGGCTGGTGTAGAAATCAAGGGCCTGTTTGTGGGCCGCATTATCAATGACCACGTTGTTGTTGCTGTCCAGGACCATGGGGGAGCCGGCCTGTAGGACGTGGGCAAGGAACTCCGTTTCCACGCCACCCTTGACGTCCGTGCCGTACATGCCGTCCTTCGTGAAGAAGGCGGAGATGTCCTGGTACTGCTGCCAGGTCTTGGGTGCTGCCAGGTCATAGCCGTACCTGGCCTTGAAGTCGGCCTTGTTCTTGGGGTCCTCAAACAGGTCCTTGCGGTAGAGGACAATCTCGGCATTGGTCCACGCCGGCATCCCAATGAAGTGCCCATCGACGTTGGCTTCTTTGACCAGGGCCGGGAAGATGTCCTTTTTGGCTTCATCGGTGAAGAGCTCGTCGATGGGTTGAAGCGAGTCTTTGAAGCTAGGCAGCCAGACGGAGTCCAGGGCGGCAACATCGAACGAGACGCTGCCCGAAGAGAATTCACTGGACAAGCGGTTGAAAAGGCCGTCGTACGGAAGCTCCACGAAGTTCACGTTGACTCCCGTGTCCTTCTTGCACTGATCGGCGATGGGCTGAAGTTCTGCATGCCCGCCTGCCTCGACGAGGACGTTGATGGAGCTGCTGCCGGAAGGCCCCGACGGGGCGGGACCACCTGCGCCGCATGCGGAGGCAGCTAAGACCACAGCAGCGGAAAGGCCGCCAACAGCGGCAAGCCTGGAGATCGTTGTTCGAGAGGACATCGCTGTCGACTCCCTTTCTCTGAGGGAACGGAACGGAAGAAGGGGTGAATGTGGTGGTGGTGAAAAACCGTTTTGCCAAAACGACTTGTCATCACAATAGGCTGGGTGCTTGAGCGGTGTCAAGAGTCACATCCGCGACCAGTGCCCGACGCCGTCGTACAGCTACTGGCCGGGTCGGGACAGCGACGGCTCCCTTCGCTTCGTCGGGTCCCTGGCGGGCCAAGGTGCCAAAACGTGACCCGAAAATTTTTTCGTTGACAGGCTACGTGAGCGGCTCCTATCGTCGTCCGTGGCTAGCTAAAACGTTTTTTCTTTGCGAAGCTTCCTCCCCGGAACCAAGCCGTTCCGGATGTCTGGGGAGCGCACCCCAATCAAAAGGAGTACCTGATGGTATTTGGCAAGAGTGTTGAGTCGAGCGCACCAACCCGCCGCTCACTGGTTGGTGCCGGCGCTGTGGGGACCTTAGCTGCCGCGCTGTCCCTTGGCGGAGCACAAGCGGCAAGCGCGGCCGACAACCCGCAGGGCAAACCCTTCACCTCACCAAATACGTACGATGTGACGGCGTGGAGCGTCAAGGGCCGTCCCGATGTGACGGCCCAGTCCGACGTCGGCGCAGTGATCAACGACATCATTGCTGACATCAAAAGGCGCCAGGCCACTCCGGACGCCCGTCCCGGGGCGGCAATCATTATCCCTCCGGGCGACTACGATCTGGTAACCCAGGTGGTGGTAGACGTTAGTTATCTAACCATTGCCGGATTCGGGCACGGCTTCTTTTCACGAAGCATCCTCGACAATTCGAACCCCGCGGGATGGCAGAACCTTCAGCCCGGTGGCAGCCACATCCGGGTCCGTACTTCTCCGGGCGCCCCGCAAGCATTCCTCGTGAAGCGGGGAGGAGACCCGCGACTGTCCGGGGTTGTGTTCCGGGACTTCTGCCTGGACGGCGTCGCGTTCACCCCCGACAAGAACAGCTATCGCAATGGCAAGACTGGAATCGAGGTTGCGTCCGACAACGATTCGTTCCACGTCACGGGGATGGGTTTTGTGTACCTCGAACATGCCTTGATCGTGCGGGGGGCCGACGCGCTGCGCATCAACGAAAATATGATCGCCGAATGCGGAAATTGCGTTGAGCTCACGGGGGCGGGGCAGGCGACAATTATCAGCGGAAACCACATGGGAGCAGGGCCCGACGGGGTCACCCTGCTGGCCGAAAATCACGAGGGTCTCCTCGTCACCGGAAATAACCTCTTCCCCCGCGGCCGCAGCCTCATCGAATTAACGGGATGCAACCGATGCTCCGTTGCATCGAACAGGCTTCAGGGCTTCTATCCCGGGATGCTCCGGCTGCTCAACGGCTGCAAAGAGAACCTCATCACGGCCAACCATCTTCGCAGGACCGCGGAAGGTTACCCGCCCTTCATCGGGCGAGGGAACGGATTGGATGACTTTTACGGCGTTATGCACGTAGTGGGAGACAACAACCTGGTCTCCGACAACCTCTTTGCCTACGATGTCCCGCCCGCCAAAATCCTTCCGGTTGGTGCCCAGCCCACGCAGATACTCATCGCCGGCGGCGACGGCAATGTGGTTGCACTGAACCATGTTGTCAGCGACGTCGCATCACAGCATGTTGTCCTTGACGGATCGACCACGCACTCCAAAGTGCTGGACAGCGGGGATGCTTCGCAGGTCACGTCTTACAGCAAGGACGCGGCAATCCGCCCGACTCCCTGACGCCACACTCCTTCCCGGTTGCCTTAACCCGCGCACTCAGACCCGCACCACTAAGGGCAGCGGAAAGCCCGGTATGCCAAGGTGCATGCCGGGCTTTCCGCGTGCTGCGGGTCAGTAATCGGGGAGGGGCGCGGCCTCCCTGATGGAATGCGGTTGGGCTGGCCGGCGGTGGTGCTAAGCCCGCAAGCCGAGTTCCGAGGTGGGGATCTTTGCCGATTCGCGGGCCGTCAAGGCGGCGACCGCGGCGATGACGCAAACGATGCCCGAGAAGACCGAGACCGCAACCCAGCCCCCGGGCTTGGTGCCGCCGACGGCGGAGACGATAGTGGGCGCGAAGCCCGCGGCCAGGAAGCCCAGTTGAGTCCCGATGGCCAAGCCCGAGAAGCGGACCTTGGTGCTGAACATCTCCCCATAGAAGGACGGCCAGACGGCGTTTGCAGCGGCGTAGCCGAAGGAGAAGTATGCAACGGCCGCCAGAAACATCAACGGCGTGGATCCGGAGTCGAAGGACAAGAAGAAGAAGGGCGTCAGGATGGCGCTGGAAACCGCGCCGTAAATAAACACCGGCTTCCTGCCGATTTTGTCGGCGAGCATACCGAACAGCGGCTGCGTTCCCAGTGCGATGACGTTGGCCACCACCACCAGCCACAGGGTAATGGTGCTGTTCACGTGGGAAACATCCTGGGCATATTTGATGGCGAGGGTTCCAAAGACCGTACTGATGGCGGCGATGAAAGCACAGCAGACAACACGGAGGACATCCCGCCAGTGGTGCCTGAGCAGGTCGGCGATAGGCAGCTTGGAGATCTGGTTGTTCTTCCGTGCCTCGGCGAATGCCGGCGGCTCGTGCAGGGTCCGGCGAATGAAGTATGCGACCACCACGACTGCGGCGCTGAGCCAGAACGGGATCCGCCAGCCGATTCCGTACTTGATGTCGTCAGGAAGTGCGACCACGGGGATGAACACCAAGGCTGCCAGGATCTGGCCTCCTTGGGTTCCGGTCAGTGTCCAGGAGGTGAAGAAGGAACGCCGGTTGTCCGGGGCGTGCTCCAGGGTCATCGACGACGCGCCGGCTTGCTCTCCGGCGGCCGAGAAACCCTGGCAAAGGCGGGCCAGCACCAGCAGGATCGGGGCGCCCCATCCGATGGTCTTGAAGTCCGGCAGGCAACCAATCACGAACGTTGAGGCGCCCATCAGCACCAGCGTGAACATGAGGACCTTTTGGCGCCCGATCCGATCCCCGAAGTGGCCCAGGAAAGCGGCGCCGATAGGCCGGGCGAGGTAGGCGAAGCCAAAGGTGGCGAAGGACATGACCGCGGCATTGGCGTCGGCGGACGGGAAGAACACGTGCGGGAAAATCAGTGCCGCGGCTGAGCCGAAGATGAAGAAGTCGTAATACTCGACGGCGCTGCCCAAGAAGCTGGCGAGGGCTGCTTTCTTGGGCGTTCCGGTGGTTTCTGTAATGCCTGGCGTCGCTGACGGCATTGTTTGGCGCATGGGAGGTTCCTTCTGTGACGACGATGTCGCTGAGCTGTCTTCTGCGGGAGTCCCACGCCGAGTGTGGCAGGTCGATCCCGAGCAAATAACCACATGGTGGAAGTTACTTGTGCAATACAGCAATAGTGACTGTGAGAGCGGTCACCTGTCAATAGATGTCTCCACTATCTAGAAATAGCTCTCACTATGTGGGAGCATCGATACATGAGTGTGAAAGACGACACAAAAACAGACATGGTTGGAAAGGCGCTGAGCCTGCTCGTGCTGCTGGGGGACGAGCCCCGGGGTGCTAGCGCCGCCGACTTGGCCAGGAGTGCGGGCCTTCCCTTCAGCACCACGTACCGCTTGCTGGGCTCCCTGACGCGCGACGGATTTGTCGATTACGAACCCGACGGCCGCCGCTATCACTTGGGTTTGCGCGTGTTCCAACTGGGGCAGCGGGTGTCGAATCATCATGGCTTTGCCGCAACCGCATTGCCGGTCCTGCAGCGGGTCACGGAGCGCACCCACGAGGCCACCATCCTCTCCGTGCGCGACGGGAACCATCACCTGACGGTCAACAAGGTGGACGGACCGAAGACGTTCCGGGTAACGAGTGATCCGGGGCACTTGGGTGCGCTGCACACGACGTCGGTAGGCAAGGCAATCGTGGCTTTCGAGGAAGAGATCGAGCGGAAACGCTTGCTGGAGGAACTCCCACTTGAGCCGTTGACGGAGCGCTCCATCACGGACAGGGACGCTTTCCGGGCGGAGATCGACCAGGTTCGGCGTCAAGGCTACGCGGTGATGGACGAGGAAAACGAGGTCGGTATGCGGGCTGTCGCCGTCCCGGTCCTCAATGGCCAGGGCAACGCTTTCGCTTCGCTTGCCACCGCCGTCCCCGTCTTTCGCATGACCATGGAGGAGCTCCTGGCCTTCGTGCCCACCTTGCAGGAGGCTGCGGCTGAACTTTCGGCGCGCCTGCCCCAGCGCTAACCCCGTTGTGAGGCCCGCTCTGCTGGGTAGTTCCACTCGGGAGCGTGTAGAGCAGGCCCCGCAATGCTGCGTATGTTCGCGATAAGAACATGCGTGCGGAATATGAACACTTGTAGTAATCTAAACAACGCCGAAGGCGGGAGCGCCAGATCGCCTCCCACCGGCGGTGGTTAAGTCAAAGGAGCTTGAGGATGAGCAACCGAGCCGAGTCCGTGCTGGTGGGCCTGATTGGTGAAGGCGTCATGCCCTCGCTGACCCCTCCCATGCATGAACGCGAAGCCGACGTGCAGGGCCTTCGCTTGTTGTACCGCCCCATCGACCTGCTGGAACTCGCTTTGCCTGCCACCGCCGTCGGCGATCTCCTCACCGCAGCCCGGCGCATGGGCTACAACGGGCTGAACATCACCCACCCCTGCAAGCAGTTGGTGCTGGAGCACCTTGATGATATTTCCGACGACGCCCGCCGCTTGGGCGCCGTCAACACGGTCCTGATTCAGGACGGCCGGCTCATCGGCCACAACACAGACTTCTCCGGCTTCGGCGCGGCGCTCGCCAATGGGCTCCCGCAAGCAAAACTCGACCGCGTAGTCCAGCTCGGCGCGGGCGGCGCCGGATCCGCCGTCGCCTACGCGTTGCTCAAGGCCGGTGTGGCCAGTTTGGATCTCGTCGACGTGGATCCGGCCCGCGCCGCAGAACGCGCTGAGGAACTCGGCGGCCTCTTTCCCGCCAGCACGGTCACCCCGCACATCCCGGGCGAGTTGCCGGAGCTCATGCCGCTGGCTGATGGCCTGGTGCACTGTACCCCGATCGGCATGGCCGCACACTCGGGCCTGCCCCTGGACATCACTCTCCTGGAGCCAAGGCACTGGGTGGCGGACATCGTTTACCGCCCCATCGAAACGCAGTTGATCCACGAGGCGCGCGCCATGGGCTGCGACGTCCTCGACGGCGGCCGCATGGCAGTGGGGCAGGCGGCGGACGCCTTCCGACTCATCACAGGCCGCGAAGCCAACCCTGAACGGATGCGGGCGCACTTCTTGGAACTCGTCGCTTTCGAGGATGCAGCGGCTGCGGCCGACCCAACGCTCGCAAAGGCAGGCCACTGATGCGCACGGGAATCGCCACGGTGTGCCTGTCCGGCACGCTGAAAGAGAAAATGCAGGCCTGCGCCATCGCAGGGTTTGACGGCATTGAGATCTTCGAGCAGGACCTCGTCACCTCGGCGCTCAGCCCGGAGGACGTCCGGAAGATGGCTGCCGACCTGGGCTTGGGCCTGGACCTTTACCAGCCGTTCCGCGATTTCGACGGCGTCACCCCGGACCTGTTGAAGGCCAACCTCAAGCGCGCCGAGGCCAAGTTCAACCTGATGGAACGCCTGGGGATGGACACCATCCTGGTCTGTTCGAACGTCGCCACGGCAACCATCGACGACGACGGGCTGCGGGCCGAACAGCTGGGCGAACTTGCCCGGCTCGCCGGCGACCATGGGGTCAAGGTGGCCTATGAAGCCTTGGCGTGGGGCAAGTACGTCAACGATTACGAGCACGCCTACCACCTTGTGGAGATGGTGGACCACCCCAACCTTGGCACCTGCCTGGACTCCTTCCACATCCTGTCCCGCGACTGGGACACCGCCCCGATCGAGGACATGAACGCGGAGAAGATCTTCTTCGTGCAGGTGGCCGACGCCCCCAAACTCACCATGGACGTGCTGTCCTGGAGCCGCCACTACCGGGTTTTCCCGGGGGAGGGGCAGTTCGAGCTCGCCAAGTTCATGGGTCACGTAGTCCGGGCAGGCTACGCCGGGCCGGTTTCCCTTGAAGTTTTCAATGACGTTTTCCGGCAGTCCGATACCGAGCGGACCGCCGTCGACGCGATGCGTTCGCTCATTTGGCTGGAGGAACAGAGCGCCAAGTGGTTGTCCGCCAGCCCGGCGGAGACCGGGGCCGGAACCCAAGGGAACAACCGCCGTCGTTATCCCATGGAACTTGCCACGTTGCCCAAGGTGAACCAGCCAGCAGGATTCAACTTTGCAGAGGTCAAGGCCGACGACACTGCGCAGCTTGAGAAGCTCCTGGGGCAGCTCGGCTTCGAATTCAACGGCCGCCACCGGACCAAGGACGTCCAGCTCTGGACCATGGGACAGGCGCGCGTCATCATCAACGAGCAAGCGGCATCCCACGCGGAACCAGCTATCGCAGCGTTGGGGTTCGACGTCGATTCACCGGTGATTGCCTCCGCTCGCGCCCAGCAACTCAAGGCACCTGTGGTGGCCCGCAGGGTCCAAGCCGACGAGGAAGTCTTCCAAGGAATCGCAGCACCGGACTCCACCGAGATCTTCCTGTGCCAGGGCAGCCCGGACGGAACCGCTGCATGGACGCAGGAGTTTGGTGAAGGGGCAGGACATCCGGAGGCGGGCCGCGCAGCGGTGATCGACCACGTCAATCTGGCCCAGCCGTGGCAGCACTTCGACGAAGCCGTCCTCTTCTACACCAGCGCCCTCGCCTTGGAACCGCAGCCCTTTGCCGAGGTGCCCAGCCCCGGCGGGCTGGTGCGCTCTCAGGTGATGCAAACCGGCAACAAGGCCGTCAGGCTGGTGCTGAACCTCGCACCGGCGCAGCAGGCCGAAAAAGCACGCAAAACGTATCAGGAACACATCGCTTTCGCAGTGGATGATCTCGTGGCAACAGCCCGGTCCGCACGCGATCGGGGACTCGAGTTCCTGCAGATTCCGGCCAACTATTACGAGGACCTTGACGCAAGGTTCGATCTCGAATCTGGCTTCCTGGCCACCCTCAAGGAGCTCAACCTCCTGTACGACCGGGACGCCGACGGCGAATTCCTCCACTTCTACACGGCCACAGTTGGCAGCGTGTTCTTTGAAATGGTGGAGCGTCGAGGCAGCTATGACGGCTACGGGGCGCCCAACGCTCCGGTGCGTCACGCCGTGCAATACGACTCGCTCCACCGGGTGTAAGCCCACCGCCCCTGACCGTCATAAGAAGCCATAGAAAGGAGCCAGCCGTGCCGCAAGACCACACAGCACAAGTCACTGCCACAGAAGCGCTCGAATCCGAGGAACTCGTGCCACCCGCAGAGCCACACGCGGCCCACGAGACCAAGGATGTGGAAACACAGGCGGATCTCAGTGCGGAGATCAAGGCCATCGGAGTCCGCTACGCCGAGGCAGTCAAGAATGGCAAAGCACCGGAAACCATGCCGCGGCTGGACTACGCGCCGTACCGGAGCAGCATCCTCCGGCACCCCACCAAGAGCCTGCACCACGCGGACCCGGAAACTATTGAGCTCTACTCCCCGGCGTTCGGCCACCAGGACGTGCACGCCTTGGAATCCGACCTGACCATCCAGCACAACGGCGAACCGCAGGGCGAGCGGATCATCGTTTCGGGCCGGGTGCTCGACGGCGACGGCCGCCCGGTTGCCGGCCAGCTCGTGGAGATCTGGCAGGCCAACGCGTCCGGTCGCTACATCCACAAACGCGATCAGCACCCCGCACCGCTTGACCCGAACTTCACCGGCGTCGGACGCTGCATTACCGGCAACGACGGCTCGTACAGCTTCACCACCATCAAGCCGGGCGCGTACCCGTGGAAGAACCACCTGAACGCCTGGCGTCCGGCCCACATCCACTTCTCCATGTTCGGCTCGGAATTCACGCAGCGCATCGTCACCCAGATGTACTTCCCCGGCGACCAGCTCTTCCCGTTGGACCCCATCTACCAGTCGATCGTGGACCAGGACGCCCGCGATCGCCTGGTGGCCCAGTACGATCACGAGCTGACCAGCCCTGAATCGGCGCTGGGGTACAAGTGGGACATCATCCTGACCGGTTCCAAGCGGACCTGGACGGAAAACGAAGCATACGGCGACGCCGGGGACGAGGAGTAAGCGCATGAGCAAGCTGGCACCCACACCGGGTCAGACCGTTGGCCCCTTCTACGGCTATGCCCTCCCCTTTAACAAGGACAACGAACTCCTGGCTCCAGGCAGCCCCGGCAGCATCCGCCTTCAAGGCACTGTGTACGACGGCGCCGGCAACGCCATCCCGGACGCCATCCTCGAAATCTGGCAGCCCGACTCCGACGGCAACATCATCCAGCGCACCGGCTCTTTGGTCCGCGACGGCTACACCTTCACGGGATGGGGCCGCGACGCCGTCGGAAATTCCGGCATGTACACCTTCACTACGGTCAATCCCGGCCCGGTGAAACCCGGTGCTGCCGCGTTCATTTCCGTGGCCGTGTTCGCCCGCGGCCTCATGAACCGCCTCTTCACCCGGGTGTACCTGCCGGAAAATGAAGAAGCACTGGCCAATGATCCGCTGCTGAGCTCCTTGGACCCCGAGCGCCGCAAGACGCTCATCGCCCGCCGCGATCCCGACGGCGGACTCACATGGGACATCCGTTTGCAGGGCGGCGACGAGACCGTGTTCCTGGATTTCCAACAGGACGGTTCGCTGGACTTGGCCACTGAGGACTCGGCCACTGGGGATTCGGCAAGCGCATGACCGACGGCGACTTCGGCCTCCTGAGCCCTGTTTCGGCGTCGCCCGCTGTGGCGGCGCTGACGGGCGACCGTGCAGTGGTGGCGACAATCCTCGACGTCGAAGCCTCTTGGGCTGCCGTGCTCGAGGAAGCGGACCTTGTGGCTGCCGGATCCGCCGCTTTGGTGGCCCAAGCCGCATCTCCCGAACACTACGACGTCGCCTCCGTTGCCGAACGAGCCCAAGGGGGCGGCAACCCGGTCATCCCGCTGCTCAGTGACCTCCGCGCCCGCGTCAAGTCCCTGGACTCCGCGGGTATCGGCGCGGCGTCCGCCGTTCACTCCTCCCTCACCAGCCAAGACGTCCTCGACTCCGCGCTCATGCTGCTCGCCAGCCGCACCTTGTCGGCGTTGCTGCTTGAGGTAAAGGGCACGACGACGGCGCTCGCCGGCTTGGCGGCCGAACACTCGGACACGCTGTGCGTGGGCAGAAGCCTGACGCAGCATGCACTCCCGTACACGTTCGGGCTCAGGGCTGCACAGTGGTTCCACGGTGTGGCGGCTTCCTCCCAGCGCTTGGCGTCCTTGGAGTTGCCTGTCCAGTTCGGCGGGGCAGGCGGAACCCTGGCCTCCGGCGCACGGCTGACAGCGGGCTCTCCAGAGACTCCCTTCAGGCTGGCGGATTCGTTGGCCGGGAAGCTCGGACTGGCACCCGCCACGGCTCCTTGGCACACCAACCGACTCGCCGTCACTGCCCTCGGCGACGGGCTTGCGGCGCTCGTGGATTCCTTCGGCAAGATCGCCGCGGACGTGCTCTTCCTAAGCCGCCCGGAAGTCGGCGAACTCGGTGAACCATTGGCTGTTGGACGCGGTGTTTCCTCGGCCATGCCGCAAAAGCAGAACCCCGTGCTGTCCGTGCTGATCCGCAGCGCAGCCTTGCAGGTTCCGGGCCTTGCATCGCAGCTGCACCTGGCTGCTGCAACTTTCAACGATGAGCGGCCCGATGGCGCTTGGCACGCTGAATGGCCCGCGTTGCGTCAGTTGTTGGCACTCGCTTTGGGGGCCGCGGGACACCTCCGCGAACTGACCGAAGGCCTGCGGGTATTTCCTGAGGCCATGCGCCGGAACCTGGACATTTCGGGTCCGCTGCTCCTCAGCGAAGGGGTGATGGCCGCCGTCGCGCCCCTCCTCGGTGAGGACGGTAAGCAAAAGCTGCAGGGCGTCGTCGATGAAACGCTCACAGTGCCTGCGGGGGAGGAGGCAGCCACCTACCGGAAACTGCTGCGCGAAGCTGTCCCCGCGGAGAAGCTGTCCGATTCCGATCTTGAAGCATTGCTGGACCCGGCGAACTACCTGGGTGAGGCTGCGGAGATCAGCCAGCGGATCCTCGCCGCGTACCCCGACTTTGCCGGGTCCTCAACGAAGGGAGCCACCCGTGGCTAAGCCAACCGTCAAGGCCGTGCTGCTTTCCCCGCAGCACGAACTGGGAAACAAGCCGCTCCTGGTGGTGGGCCCATCACTGGGTACCTCCACCATTCTGTGGTCTGCAACCGCGGCCCTCCTTGGCGACGAGTACGACGTCATCGGCTGGGACCTCCCCGGCCACGGCATCTCGCCCGCCGCCACGGAAGGTTTCGACGTCGCGGAGTTGGCGGACGCCGTCGTCGATCTTGTTGACTCTGTGGTCCCGCCAGGGAAGATAGCGGCGCGGTTCCATTACGCCGGTGTCTCGCTGGGGGGCGCCACCGGCCTGCAACTCGGCATCAAGCACGCGGACCGGCTCCGCAGCCTGTCCGTCCAGTGCAGCGGTCCCAAGCTCGGCACCCCTGAAGGGTGGCTGGAACGGGCAGCAACCGTCCGCAAGCTGGGCACAGCGGTGATGATCCAAGGCTCGGCGAAGCGCTGGTTCGGCGCCGGTTTCATGGACCGCCAGCCGGAGATCAGCAGCCGCCTCCTGCACGCGCTCCGGGACGCCGACCGCTTCAGCTACTCGTTCTGCTGCGAAGCCCTCGCCGCGTTCGATGTCCGCGAGCAACTGGGCAGCATCACCGTCCCCACGCAGGTAATTGCCGGCGTCGAGGATGAGGTGGCTCCGCCGTCGTTGGCCGAAGAGACTGTCGAAGCCATTCGGGCCGGGGGCGGTACGGCCGTTACAGAAACGCTCGACGGCGTCGGTCACCTCGCGCCTGCCGAGGCACCTGCCGTCGTGGCAGGACTGATGCGCACTTTCATGAAGGAGAACGGACTGTGAGTACTGTTTCTGATGGCGCCGAACGGAATGGTGCCGTCCAGCCTGAAGCCACCGCACAGGACATTTACGACGCCGGCATGGCAGTCCGCCGCGAAGTCCTGGGCAGCGCGCATGTAGACCGTGCGAACGCCGGCAAGGATTCCTTTACCGAGGACTATCAGGACATGATCACGAGGATCGCCTGGGGTGGCATCTGGACGCGTCCGGGCCTCAGCCGGCAGATGCGTTCCGCCATTACCCTCACGGCGCTCGTGGCCCACGGCCACTGGGAGGAGCTCGCCATGCACGTCCGGGCTGCCCTCAACAACGGCCTGAGCAGGGACGACATCAAGGAAATCCTGCTGCAGTCCGCCATCTATTGCGGCGTCCCGTCGGCCAACTCGGCGTTCAAGATCGCCCAAAAGGTATTCGCGAACATCGACGCCTCCCCCACCAACTGACCCCGCTAACCCAACTAGGGGACAGCTCACGTCCCACTGAAGCCTCATAGCGACGCTAACTGTCCCCTAGTTGGGGAGATTGAGAGAGAAACCCATGAACCAGGCATTTGTGTACGACGCCGTGCGCACGCCCTTTGGTAAGTTCGGCTCCGGCCTTGCTGGCGTCCGTCCTGACGACCTTGCTGCCCACGTGGTCCGCGAATCCGTAAAGCGTGCACCGGGCCTTGATGTCGAGCGCATCGATGAGGTGGTGTTCGGCAATGCCAACGGCGCCGGCGAGGAAAACCGTAACGTCGCCCGGATGGCATCCTTGCTGGCCGGCTTGCCGACGTCGATCCCCGGCACCACGGTCAACCGGCTCTGTGGTTCGTCATTGGACGCAGCGATGATCGCGTCCCGCCAGATCAACGTTGGCGACGCCGATGTTGTGTTGGTGGGCGGGACCGAGTCGATGTCCCGCGCGCCGTGGGTGCTGCCGAAGACGTCCAAGCCCTACCCGTCCGGAGACATGACGTTGGCATCCACCACGTTGGGGTGGCGGTTGGTGAACCCTGCCATGAACAAGGACTGGACCATCTCCTTGGGCGAGGCTACCGAACGCTTGCGCGAAAAGTACGGGATCACCCGTGAACGGCAGGATCAGTTCGCTGCGGATTCACACAACCTGGCGGACGCAGCTTGGAACGAAGGGTTCTACGATTCGTTGGTCACACCGGTTCCGGGCACCGACCTGGTCCGGGACGAGGGCATCCGTGCCGGTTCGTCGGCTGAGAAGCTTGCCGGTTTGAAGACGGTGTTCCGTCCCGAGTCTGACGGGCCCGACGGCGGAACGGTCACCGCCGGGAATGCCTCGCCTTTGTCCGACGGTGCATCTGCGGCGTGGATCGGTTCGGAGGCAGCTTCGGGCATTTTGGGCTTGGAGCCATTGGCCCGCATCGCTGGCCGTGGTGCACATGGCAACGACCCCCAGTTCTTCGGATTCGCCCCGGTGGAGGCCGCGAACAAGGCCCTCGCAAAGGCGGGCATCGGCTGGGACCAGGTAGGCGCCGTCGAACTTAACGAGGCATTTGCCGCGCAGTCGTTGGCTTGCGTGGATGCATGGGGAATCGATCCGTCGATCGTGAACCAGCACGGTGGCGCGTTGGCGATGGGCCACCCCCTCGGGGCCTCCGGTACGCGCATCCTCGGCACACTGGCCCGTTCCTTGCAGCTCTCTGGTCACCGGTGGGGCGTCGCGGCGATCTGCATCGGGGTGGGGCAGGGGCTGGCCGTGGTGCTGGAAAACGTTACTGCTTCAGTGAGAGGGGCTTAGGGAAGTGCTGAATTTCATCGACACTGTTGGCGAGGCTGTCGCTGGTATCCAAGACGGTTCCACCGTGATGATCGGCGGGTTCGGTAACGCCGGGCAGCCGTTCGAGTTGATCGACGCGCTGATGGATTGTGGCGCGAAGGACCTCACCGTGGTCAATAACAACGCCGGACAGGGCGATCAGGGCTTGGCGTTGCTGATCAAGGAGGGCCGGGTCCGGAAGATGATCTGTTCCTTCCCGCGGCAGTCGGATTCCTGGCATTTCGATGCCCAGTTCCGCGCTGGGGAGATTGAGCTGGAGCTGGTTCCGCAAGGGAACCTGGCTGAGCGCATCCGCGCCGCCGGTGCCGGAATCGGCGGGTTCTTCACACCCACCGGGTACGGCACCACGCTGGCTGAAGGCAAGGAAACGCGGCTGCTGGATGGGAAGTGGCAGGTGTTCGAGACCCCCATCCACGCCGACGTCGCCCTCATTAAGGCATTGAAAGCGGACGGCAAGGGCAACCTCGTGTACCGCAAGACCGCGCGGAACTTCGGACCCATCATGGCCGCCGCCGCGAAGCACACCATCGTCCAGGTCTCGGAGATCGTACCCACGGGTGCCTTGGATCCGGAGAACGTGGTGACGCCGGGGATTTACGTCAACAGCGTGGTCCGGGTGGATCCTGCTGGTTCGAACTCGGCGGCCACCGACACAGAACAGGTGGCCTGATCATGAGCACCCAGACAAGCATCCAAACCTTCGAGAAGCCTTTGGGCCGCGATGAGCTTGCCCAGCTCGTGGCCCGGGACATCGTGCCGGGTTCGTTCGTGAACCTGGGCATCGGTCAACCGACGTTGGTGTCCAACTACCTCACCGAAGAACAAAACATCACGCTCCACACCGAGAACGGCATGCTCGGCATGGGCCCTGCTGCGGTGGGGGACGACGTCGACGGTGACTTAATCAACGCCGGCAAAATCCCCGTCACCGAGTTGCCTGGAGCGTCCTACTTCCACCACGCCGACTCCTTTGCGATCATGCGGGGCGGGCACCTGGACATCTGTGTCCTGGGCGCGTTCCAAGTATCCGCGAGCGGTGACCTCGCCAACTGGCACACCGGCGCGCCCGACGCGATTCCCGCCGTCGGAGGTGCCATGGACCTGGCCACCGGCGCCAAGGACGTGTTCGTGATGATGACGCTCCTGACCCGCGAGGGCGTGTCCAAGCTGGTGGAGCAGTGCACCTACCCGCTCACCGGCGTCGGTTGCGTCACCCGCGTGTACACGGACAAGGCTGTGTTCCTCATCGGCCCGGACGGCGTCACCGTCCGGGAGACGTTCGGTTGCACGTTCGAGGAGCTCCAGAAACTCGTCCCGTTGTCCCTGAAGCCTGCAGAGTAGGCCCCGCAAGTTGGCCCCCGTGCGTTATGGGGCCCGCTTTGCAGGGAATTTCGGGTGTGGAGCCTGCAGAGTAGGCCCCGCAAGTCCCGTGCGTGTGCAGAGTAGGCCCCGCAAGTCCCGTGCGTGAACGCACTTAGGATTGGTAACCATGAGCGATTCGGCAGTAACCCCACAGGCCAGCGACCAGTACGTCCAGTCGCTGGCCCGGGGGCTCGCCGTGATCCGGGCCTTCGATGCGAACAACCCGGTCATGACCCTCAGCGAAGTCGCGGCCCGAACCGAGCTGACGCGCGCAACCGCCCGGAGGTTCCTGCACACGCTGGTTGAACTCGGCTATGTCCGTACGGACGGCAAAACCTTTGCTCTCACGGCCAAGGTGCTCCAATTGGGGTACTCGTACCTGTCGGCTTTGTCCCTGCCGCAGTTGGTCCAGCCGCACCTGGAACAGCTCAGCCATAAGTTGGGGGAGTCGACGTCGGCTGCTGTCCTGGACGGCCCGGACATCTTTTACGTTGCCCGCGTTGCCACACGCCGCATCATGAACGTCGGCATCACCGTGGGCACCCGTTTCCCCGCTTATGCCACCTCCATGGGTCGCGTCCTGCTCGCCGGATTGCCGCAAGCCAAGTTCGAGGCGTATCTTTCGACGGCGGAACTCACCCCGATCACGCCCCGGACCGTTGCCAGCGCGCCCGACTTGAGGGCCGCCGTCGAACATGTCCGTGCACAAGGCTGGTGCTTGCTGGACCAGGAGCTGGAAATCGGGCTCATGTCCATCGCAGCGCCGGTGTGGAACCACAATAATGGCGACAACGTTGCCGCCATCAATGTCTCCTTGCAGGCGCAGGCCGTAGCGGCGCAGCCTGACCCGGCAAAGTACCTCGAGTCGGTGCGGCTCGACGTCGTGGCCACCGCCAAAGCGATCTCCGAGGACGTCTCCGCGAAGCACTGAAACTACTTCCGGATCGCCGCCAGCCGCGTTTCCAGGATCCGGCGGATCAGCGAGTCGGGCACCGGGTTGTCCACGGAAAACCGCAACGTCCCCGGCGACCACGAATAGCCTCCGAGTTCCTCGGACATGGTGGGCAGGATCTGCCCACTGTAGGGGTATAACGCCAGATGCTTCTTGGTCTCGATAACGCTGACGAAGCCCTTGCCGTCGATCAGCAGGGCGGGCATTCCGTAACTGGTGCCTTCGACGGCGTCGGGCGCGAGTTCACGAGCCAGGTCAACAATCCGCTCCAGCGGCCCGCGGTTCGCTGCGCTGACGCTCGACAGGTATTCGGTGACGGTTCCCATAGGGACATCCTCCGCCACAGCTCCGACGAGGGCCAGACCTACTCGCGTTCGGGGATCACCGCGATGCCCTGGATTTCGATCAGGGCCTCTTTCTGCCACAGGCGCGTGACTCCAATCCCGGCCATTGCGGGGTATTGGGAGCCAGCCATTTCGCGCCAGATGCGCCCGATTTCGCGGCCGTTGGCCATGTAATCGTCCACGTCTGTCAGATAGATGGTCACGTTCACGAGGTCCTCGGGCTGTCCGCCCGCTTCACGCAAGGTAGTGAGCACGTTGGTGAACGCCTGGGTGAACTGCTCCACGATGCCACCGGGGACGATATTCATGTCCTTGTCCAAGGCCGTCTGCCCGCCGAGGAAGACCGTGTTGCCGGCCAGGATGCCATGCGCGAAGCCAGAGGGCTTGGGCAGCGATTCCGGGTTGATGGTCTGGTGGCTCATGCTGTTCCTCCTGGATGTGGCAACTGCAAAACTTTGAAAAAGCCTCTGTGCAGATCATTTCCGCCGTGCTACCTTGAGCATATGTGACGATCGTAAAAAAGTCGACACATCATAAAAACCCTGAAGGAGCACCTGCAGAATGAAACTTGCCACTTTGCGCACCGCCAATGGAGGTACGACGGCGGCACTCGCCACGAGCGACGGCTCTTACCTGGCGCTCCCGGCTGCCGACGTGGGCGCACTCCTCGCCCGGCCCGACTGGCGGAGCATTGTGCAGGAAACCGGAGTGCAGGAAACCGGAGTGCAGGAAACGGCGGCGCAGGACGCGCGGCCCGTGACTTTGATTGCGGAGGCCGAGGCTGACTACGCGCCCCTGCTGCCGCGGGCCGGCAAGGTGATTTGCTGTGGGCTGAACTATGGCGACCACATCCAAGAGATGGGCCGGGAGCTCCCCGAGTTCCCGACGCTGTTTGCCAAGTACGCCGACACCCTGCTCGGGGCCAACGACGCCATCGAGGTCCGCGGTAGCGTCCGCGTCGACTGGGAAGCCGAGCTCGCCGTCGTCGTCGGTTCTGAACTGTTCCACGCGGATGAGGACCAAGCACGTGCCGGGATAGCCGGGTACACCGTTGCCAACGATGTCTCCATGCGCGACTGGCAGAACCGGACGCTGCAGTGGTTCCAAGGAAAAGCGTGGGACCGCACAACTCCCGTGGGTCCCGTGATGGTGACGGCCGACGACGGCGGCAACAGCTTCGACGTCCGGGGCTACGTCAACGGTGAGCTCGTCCAGCAGGGGAACACCAGCACCCTGGTGTTCGGCCCGGCACGGCTCCTGTCCTACATCTCACAGTTCACCGTCCTGCGCCCCGGCGACCTCGTCCTCACCGGAACGCCCGGGGGAGTGGGCATGGGAATGACCCCGCCGCGTTTCCTTAACGACGGCGACGTGCTCGCCACTGAAATCGACGGGATCGGCCGCCTCGAAAACCGGGTCCGGATCCACTCCACCGTCACTGCAAACGCCTAACCCCGCCTCAACAAAGGAGAACCTCCATGAGCCAGACCACCACGGATTACCGCCTCGAAGGCGACAACTCCATCTACGCGCAGGCCGACGGCACGGTAGTTCCCGTCGTCACCCGCGCCGGCGAGGAAGACACCAACACCGCCCAGTCCGGCGACTGCATCCGTGTCTCCGGTGTCAGCATCCAACACACCCCGGCAACCAAGATCTGGTTTGGCCAGGTGTCCAACACCCCCGGCTACCGTTCACTGCCGCACCACCACGGCGAAGCCGAAACCGGCGGCTACGTGCTCCGTGGCCACGGCCGGATCTACTTCGGTGAGAACTACTCGGAGTTCCTCGACATGAAGACCGGCGACTGGGTATTCGTCCCGCCGTTCATGCCGCACGTAGAAGCCAACATGTCCGTCACCGAGGACCTTGTGTGGCTCACTGCGCGCACGCCCGAGAACCTCGTGGTCAACCTTGACGACGTCCCTGACGAGACCCTCGCCGACTACCGCCGGGCCTGAGCCATGATCACCGGAACCCTGACGTCGGAGACATTCCTCAAAGCGGTTGAACTCACCGCGACCGAGCCCCAGGTCTTCGACGAAGCATATGAGGCAACCACGCAGTACGTGCCGTGGCCAAAAGCCTACGGTGGGGACATGGTGGCCCAGGCTGCGGCCGCGATGATGCGGTCCGTGGAATCCGACCGGCAGCTCCACTCCATGCACAGCTATTTCATGCGACCCGTGGATATCGGTTCCAGTGTCCGTTACGAAGTGGAGCGCCTCCGCGACGGCCGTGGCTATTCCACCCGCACGGTCCGAGGCTTCCAAAACGGAAAACCCGTATATGCCGCGATGGGGTCGTTCCAGGTTCCTGAACAGGGTCCGGACTTCCAGCCAGAAGCTCCTGCCGCCGTCGAGCCTGAATCATTGCGCACGGCAGCGGAAGCGCTGGCTGGCGTGGACAGCAAAGCCGCGGAGTACTGGGCTTCGGGCCGAAGTTTCGACATGAGGCATATACCCGGACCGGTATATGTCGAGCTGGAGGGCGGTTCGATGCCTCAGCAGGCCATCTGGGTCAAGGCATTCGATGAACTTCCCGACGACGCCGACCTCCACCGTGCTGCGCTCGCGTACGTTTGCGACTACACGATTCTGGAGCCCTTGCTTCGGGTGAACGGCCTGAACTGGTCCAGCCCGGGCCTCGCAACCGCGAGCCTCGACCACTCCATGTGGTTCCACCGGGACGGCCGGGCGGATGAGTGGGTGCTGTACGCGCAGGAAGCAATTTCCGGCCAAAGCAACAGGGGCCTTGCGATGGGGCGTTTCTTTGACCGGCACGGAAGGCTCCTCGCCACGGTCGCCCAAGAGGGCATGATCCGGGCCGGAGCCTGAGCCTCCCGATCCCACCACCAGCTACAACGACGCACCACTGAAAGGACGGCCATGAGCATGATGCCATCGGCCCATGTGGACACGTTTACCCGCGACCACTTGCCACCCGCCGATACCTGGCCGGCGCTTGAATTTACCCTCCCTGAACTCCGCTATCCGGAACGGCTCAACGCTGCTGCCGTGCTGATCGACGACGCTGTGGAACAGTACGGCGCAGACCGGCCGGCCCTGTGGACCCCGGACGGCGCGGTCTGGACCTATGGTCAGCTGCAGCAGCGTTCCAACCAAGTGGCCCAGGTTCTCACAGAGGATCTGGGCGTGGTTCCGGGTAACCGGGTCCTTCTCCGCGGCCCCAACAATCCGTGGATCGTGGCTGCTTGGCTTGGCGTTCTGAAAGCCGGTGCCGTGGTGGTCACCACCATGCCCATGCTGCGCTCCGCCGAGGTGTCCACGCTGATCCAGCTCACCAAACCCGTGGTTGCGATCTCGGATCACCGTTTCCTGGACGAGCTCGCGGTAGCTGCTGGGGATGAGGTCACCGTCCTGACGTACGGAGCCGGCAACGGATTCGACGACGACGGCGACCTCGTCTCGCGCTGCGGCCACAAGAGTGGGAAGTTCACAGCAGTGGACACCTCCGCTGACGACGTTGCCCTGTTGGGTCCGACGTCGGGCACCACCGGCGTGCCCAAGGTAACCATGCATTTCCACCGGGACATCCTGGCCAACGCCGACACCTTCGCCCGCTACATCCTGCAGCCCACCGCTGACGATGTCTTTGCCGGCTCGCCTCCGCTTGCGTTCACGTTCGGGCTGGGCGGCTTGGTGGTGTTCCCGCTGAGGTTTGGGGCGTCGTCGTTGTTGACCGAGAAGGCCGGACCGGTGGAATTGGCCGAGCACGCCTCCAAGGCCGGGGCAACCATCCTTTTCACCGCACCCACGGCATACCGCGCGATCCTCAAGGAGAAGCGCGGGGACCTTCTGCGGGGACTTCGCATCGCCGTCTCTGCGGGAGAACACCTCTCCAAGGAAACGTGGGAGGCCGTGCACGAGGCCACAGGCCTGCGGTTGGTCAACGGCATCGGTGCAACGGAGATGTTGCACGTCTTCATCTCCGCTGCCGGGGACGATATCCGACCGGGAACCACAGGACGGGCGGTTCCGGGCTTCCGGGCCACCATATTGGATAACGATGGCAACGAACTCGGCCCCGGCGCCATGGGCCGGCTTGCTGTCATTGGCCCCACCGGATGCCGTTACCTTGATGACCCCCGCCAGGCGAACTACGTTGTCCGCGGTTGGAACGTCACGGGCGACACATTCTCCATGGACACAGACGGGTACTTCACGTACCAGGCGCGCTCGGACAACATGATCGTCTCTTCCGGGTACAACATCGGCGCGCCCGAGGTCGAGGCCGCTATCGACCAGCACCCCGACGTGATGGAAAACGCGGTCATTGGAATCCCTGATGAGGAACGCGGCAGCATCGTGTGCGCCTTCGTCGTCCTGCGCGAAGGCGTCACTGGCGATGCCGCAAAGCGCAAGGAAATCCAGGACTTCGTGAAGCAGACCATCGCCCCGTACAAGTACCCCCGCGAGGTCCGCTTCGTGGCTGAGCTGCCGCGGAACCCCAGCGGCAAACTCCAGCACTTCAAGCTCCGCGACAGAAAGCTCACAGAAGACGCAGCAGGGAACGCGAGCGAGACCGAACAACTTACCCCCGCCGGCCAGAGCCAGGCCTGAGAAGGAGCAACACCATGAAAATTGCAATCGTTGGAGGTGGCCCCGGCGGCCTGTACTTCGCAGCTTTGATGAAGCAGCTGGATGCCTCGCACGACATCACCTTGTGGGAACGGAACGCTGCCAGCGACACCTTTGGCTTCGGCGTCGTATTTTCCGATGAGACGCTGGGAGGCATCGGCAACGCCGATCCCGTGGTGGCTGAGTACATGAGCCGTCGCTTTGCCCGCTGGTCCGACATCGACATCCACTTCCGGGACGAGACGATCACCGTTGGCGGCCAAGGTTTTGCGGCGATGAGCCGGAAGGAACTGCTGGAGTTGCTGCAGCACCGGTGCATCGAACTGGGTGTCGACGTGCGATTCAGCACCCTGGCACCAGCGATCGAAGAACTCGAAGCGAACTATGATCTGGTGCTCGCCGCCGACGGGATCAACTCGCAGATCCGTGCCAAGTATGCGGACGCTTTCCGCCCCACCTTGGACCCGCGTAGCAACAAGTTCATGTGGCTCGGTACAAATCAGGTCTTCGAGGCATTCAAGTTCTTCGTGAAGGAAACCGAGTGGGGCGTCATGCAGATCCACGGTTACCCTTACTCGGACGAGGGCTCCACGTTCATCGTGGAAATGCATCAGGACGTGTGGCATGCTGCGGGCTTCGACGAGACGGCCAACGAGGTGTTCCCTCCGGGTGTCTCGGACGAGAAGTCGATCGCCAAAATCCGCGGGATCTTCGCGGAAGAACTGGACGGTTACGAAGTCCTGACCAACAACTCCAAGTGGATCAACTTCACCACGGTCCGCAACGAGAGCTGGCGCAAGGGCAACGTTGTGTTGTTGGGCGACGCTGCCCACACCGCACACTTCTCCATCGGCTCGGGCACCAAGCTCGCCATGGAGGACTCGTTGGCTTTGGCTGCCTGCCTGCACGAGCACCCCACGGTGCAGGCCGCGCTGGAAGCCTACGAAACCGAGCGTCGGCCCGTGGTTGCTTCCACGCAGCGCGCCGCGCAGGCCTCGCTTGAGTGGTTCGAGCGCATCGGCCAGTACAAGGACCAGGATCCCACGCAGTTCGCGTTCAACCTGCTCACCCGCAGCCGCCGCATCACGCAGGAGAACCTGCGCCTCCGCGACCCCGAGTTCGCGGAGGCTGTGGATCGCGATTTCGCCGAGTCCCAAGGCCTGTCCGACGTCGCGCCGGCCATGTTCCAGCCGTTCCGCATCGGCGGGCTGGAACTGAAGAACCGTATTGTGGTCTCTCCGATGGACATGTACTCCGCCGTTGACGGAATTCCGGGCGACTTCCACAAGGTCCACCTGGGTTCCAAGGCCTTGGGCGGCGCGGGCTTGGTCATGACCGAGATGGTCTGTGTTTCCGAAGCCGGGCGCATCACCCCCGGTTGCAGCGGGCTGTACACGGATGCCCAGCGCGATAGCTGGAAGGAGATCGTGGACTTCGTCCACAGCCGTTCCACCGCAAAGATCGGGGCGCAGCTGGGCCACTCCGGACGCAAGGGCTCCACCAAGCTCATGTGGGAAGGCATCGACCAGCCCCTCGAGTCCGGCAACTGGACCGCCGTCGCACCCTCTGCCCTGCCGTACGGCCCCGGAAACCAGACGCCGGTGGAGCTGGACCGTGCAGGCATGGACGCCATCAAGGCCGAATTCGTCGCCGCAACCGTTCGCGCCGGGCAGGCGGGATTCGACCTTCTCGAAATCCACGCCGCCCACGGCTACCTGCTGTCCTCGTTCCTTTCGCCGGTGTCCAACAAGCGGACTGACGAATACGGTGGCAGCCTTGAGAACCGGCTGCGGTTCCCGTTGGAAGTGTTCGACGCCGTTCGCGCGGCTTGGCCCGCGAACAAGCCTCTGACGGTGCGCATCTCCGCGACGGACTGGATCGAGGGCGGCAACACGTCCGATGATTCAGTCGCCATCGCGAAGGCGTTTGTAGAACACGGCGCTGCCGGCCTGGACGTTTCCACCGGCCAGGTGGCCAAGGAAGAGAAACCGGCTTACGGACGCAGCTACCAGACGCCGTTCGCCGACCGCATCCGGCAGGAAGTTGCCGCCCCTGCGGGCGTGGCCGTGATCGCCGTCGGCGCCATCTCCAGTTACGACGACGTGAACTCCATCCTCCTCGCGGGCCGTGCCGACCTCATCGCCCTGGGCCGTACGCACCTCTACGATCCGCAGTGGACCTTGCACGCTGCTGCTGAGCAGGAGTACCACGGCCCCGGGGTTCAGTGGATTCCGCAGTTCCGCGCTGGCCGGCGGAAGCCGCCCAGCTCGCGCACCGATGCCGTGCGTCCTCGTTTGTCGCTGCTCAAGGAAACCGACGTCGAAGAGGCCACGGCACATCTTCGCTGGACGCCCGAGCGGGCCTCGACGTCGGTCCTGGTGAAGTAGCGCGGGCACGGGCAGGGTCCGCGCAGCCCTGGCAGCACCATTTTGCCAGGGCTGCGCGTGCCAACCGCCAGACCCCTCAAGTGCTTGCAGTTTGCCGCGCGCGTGCGCTACCGTCGGCGCAGCGAATGCGTACTGCAAACGGTTCAGGCTGAGCGTGTTTCGCCCGTCATTTTCGTTTCGCCCGTCAATCTTCACCGCACCATCAAGGAGCCCGATGTCGCTGGTTCGCGTTCACAACTTCTCTGTTTCGCTCGACGGCTTCGGCACTGGAGAGGGGCAGGATTTGGAGACCCCGTTCGGGCATGCCGGTCAGCGCTTGGTTCAGTGGGCCTTTCCGACGCGCACCTTTACGCAAATGGGCCTCAATGGTGGGGTTGGCGGCACCAACGGAGTCGATGAGACCTTTGCCAGCCGCTGGGCTGCCGGAATCGGCGTCGAAATTATGGGCCGCAACAAGTTCGGGCCTCAGCGCGGCCCGTGGGCCGACGAGGAATGGCAGGGGTGGTGGGGCGAGAACCCGCCGTTCCACACACCGGTGATCGTCCTAACGCATCACCCGCGTCCGGCGCTGACCATGGAAGGCGGAACCACCTTCCATTTCGTGGATGCCAAGCCCGCCGAAGCACTTGAACAAGCACGCGCCCTGGCCGGCGGCCTCGATGTGCGGATCGGCGGCGGCGTCGCCACAGTGCGCGAGTTCCTGGAGGCCGACCTCATCGATCAGATGCACATAGCCGTTGTTCCCATCCTCTTGGGCCGGGGTGAGCGGCTCTGGGACAACCTCGAAGGACTTGAGAAACGCTTCGACATCGAGGCCGCGCCGTCACCAAGCGGCGTGGTCCACCTGACGTTCGCGCGCCGCCAGAACGGTTCTTAGCGCCCCGTTAGCGCAGGCCCTTGACGATGTTCTTGGGTCGCTGCATCTCGCCGTGTTTTGCGCCGAGAATGATCACCCAGGCGGCGAAGGCAGGAATGGCCCACTGCAACGCTTTCAGCTGGGATTGGGCTGACTTAAGCTCGTCCGACGCGCCCGCCCGAGGCTCGGTGGCACCTTCGGCTCCTTGGTCAGCGAGGGCGTCCACTTTCTTTCCGACGATCCCTGCGTAGAGGGTGACGGCAGCACCAGCCAAGGTCACCGCCGTCTTGTAAACCGTGTTGGCCGCCACGTTGTCCTGCTTGGCGATCCTGCCCTTGTTTTCCCAGGCGATGGCGAGATCTGCCACCAAGTGCCCGGCAAAAGCGGCCGTTTGGATTGGCGCCCATTTGCCCCAGCCCTTGCTGGACAGGCGGGTCCGCTCGGCAGGGTCCTTGGCTTCCGCCGCTGCACCATTCAAACCAATGGCGCCCATCAAGGAGCCACCGAACCACGCTGCCGCCGTGAGGTCGTGAACGGAACGAGCTATGAGATTTCCTGCCATGATGTGCTTCCTATCGTCGATACGGTGAGGACTCTTCGGCCCTATCGGCCTCAAAGCAGTGCCTATCTATAGTAAGCATGCTTATCAACATACGGCTAGGCTTCGCCCGGGCGATGGCGGTCGGCACCCCTATGATGAACTGGACTGGCGCCTGAACTGGAGGCGCGGAAGAGAGGACCTTTCAATGTTCCCCGTCCCGGCACCCCCGGTACGCCACCAGCAGTTGCTCGTCACCATTTTTGGTCTTTATGGCAGGAATGCGGGCGATGCGTTGCCGGTCTCGGCGTTGATCGCGATGCTGGGCTCACTGGGTTATGACGCGCCAGGAGTGAGGTCCTCGGTGTCCCGGCTGAAGTCCAAGGGCGTCTTGAAGAGCGTGCGCGAGGACGGGATCGCCAAGTACAAGATCGCGGAGTCCGTGAGCGATGTATTCCGTGAAGGGGACCGGAGGATTTTCGCACCAGAGCCACCAGCCCCTGTGGACACGTGGGTCCTGGCCGTTTTTTCGGTGCCGGAATCGATGCGTAACCGTAGGCATCAGTTGCGTTCAGCTTTGGCCGGACTCGGATTCGGCTCCGTAGCCAACGGTGTATGGATCGCGCCGGCGCACAAGCTGGAGCAGGCCCGGGAACGGCTGACGGCCAGCGGGCTCATCGAGTTCGTGGACCTGTTCCGCAGTGATTACGTCTTTGACGGGCCCATGCGGCCCAAAATTTCAGAGTGGTGGGATCTCAAGGAACTCGATGAGCAGTTCACCGAGTTCCTTGCGCTGTACGAGGGCGCGGAGCAACAGTGGGTACAACGGGTGGGCGATGATCCGGAGGCTGCCTTGGCGGCCTCCACGGAGGAGCTGCGACGGGACGCGTTCCGGTACTACATCCCTATGTTGACCATGTGGCGCCGGTTCCCGTATCGCGACCCAAACCTGCCCACCGACTACCTTCCGCCGGAATGGCACGGCCCGTCAGTCCGCAGGATCTTCCTGGGAGTGCATCGCCTGGCAGCTCCCTTGGCCGCCGCCCACGCCCATAACGTCATCACCGAAGCTCTTGATCCGGTGGTTGCCTGAAAAACCCGCTGGTGCGTGGAGCGTCGGTAACACCGAATACTTCGCCCTGGGGAGCTTGGACTATCGCCGTATGGCCCAGCGGCCCTTCCGTAAGGGGTTCCAGCAGCCTGGAACCACGTTCCGCAGCGATGCGGACCGTGGCCTCAACGTCGTCGCTGGCGAACCAAGTAAGCCAGTGCCCGCGGGCTGGGTCCAGGGGCGACACGCAGTGCAAGCCGGCCACCTCATTGCCGTCATGGGGCCTGCGGATGGTGGCATAGAGGCGGTCCTCCGCAGGGATTTCCTGGTAGCTATGGCCGAACACCTCCGCGTAGAAGGAGCGCGCTGCGGGATAGTTCGGGGTTCGGAGTTCGTTCCAGCACAACGAACCGTGCTCGTTGACGCGTTCTGCCCCGATATGCGTTCCTGCTTGCCAAACTCCGAACGCCGCCCCGGCGGTGTCTTTGGCCAGTGCTGTCCGGGCCGAATTGGCCGCGTGGCGTGGGTGTGCCGTTACCCGTCCGCCGGCGGCCTCGATCTTCCTTGCCGTGACGCCGGCATCGTCGGTGGCGAGGAATGTTGTCCAGCCCGCATGGTCCTGCTGGAGGCCTATCCCCGCCACTGCGCGGCCGCCGAGATGTGCCAGGAGATAGTCCTCGACCGCAGTACCGCCCCCGAACTCCCGGAATTGACCGCCGGGCAGGAACTGCCATCCGAAGAGGTCTGCGTAGAAGCCCTTTGCCGCTTCGAGGTCCTGAACTCCCAGATCCACCCACATAGGAGTCCCCGCGGGCCAGTTCGAGATCTTGGTGGACACGGGACTCCTCGAATAGGGCGCTGGTCGAATAGGGCACTTGCCGAATCCGGCGCTTGCCGAACTGGCAGGGGGCGACTGCTTCCCGGGCGCCCGATGCGCCGAACGCCCAGGGAAGCAGTCACCCATAAAGTGCACAAACGGCCCTATTCATGACACGTTTTTGTCCCGAAAATTTAGACGGTTCGCGTCGCCTTGGCGAGGTTCTCACGCAGTTCATCGGCATTTTGGCGGATCACATAGGCGGGGCGGTCGCGCTCAACCCTCCAACTGTCCTCGAGGGGGCCGATGTTGACTGTGTCGAAGCCGAATTCGTCATAAAGCTTGGTGACCAGTTCCGCGGCCTCCGTGAAGTCGCTGGCCGTAGCCAAGGCACGACGATTCGGCGTTCCGGCCGGCGTGCCGTCGGTGGTGATGTCCTTGGCATAGATGTGGTTGAAGCCCTTGGCAACCTTGGATGCCGGAAGGTGCTTCTGGAGCAGTCCCGAGGTAGTTGCTTCGCCGTTGTCCAACTCCGGGATACGGCCGTCGCGCTCCCAGTAGTAGTTGTTGGTATCCACCACGATCTTGCCCTCAAGGGGTCCCACCGGAACGCTTCCATAGTTCTTCAGTGGAACGGTCACGACGGCGAAATCACCGGCCGCTGCGGCCTCCGCGGCCGTTGCGGCCCGGGCGCGAGGCCCTAGTTCTCCTACCAGGTCGCTGAGGGTTTCCGGTCCCCGTGAGTTGCTGATGACGACGTCGTAGCCGAGTTCCACGGCCTTGCGGGCCACCTGGCTGCCAATGTGTCCTGCCCCGATAATTCCAATTGTTGTCATGATCCTGCCAACACCGTCCGTCGCGCAGTTATTTCCCTCGGCTCCCGGAGCCCAATGCAGGCGGTAGGCCGCCGTCGTTCGGGTTATACTAAGTAGTCTTACTATGCAGATTGTCATCAAAGGCGAGGAGGTTTGGGTGGCTGGACATTTGGAATTGGTCGATACCCCTGACGGGGGTTACAGGATTCTCATGGTGGATGCTGAGGACACCTTGATGGGGCTTTCGAAGCGATATGCATCGGTGGATGAGGCCGCCAGGGGAGTCGAAGCCATCCGGGAGGTGGCCGGGACGGGACTGCTCAGCAGGGCGTCATCGGAACGGTATGCGGTGCTCATGCTGGAGGAGCCTGAGATTGACTCGGCTCTGGCGGGGCAGGCCCCGCGCGCACGCGTGGAGGTGGGCTAGGAATGGCAGAATCAAAGTCCGGCAAGGCAACCCCAACCGCAGGAAAACGGCGCGGCGTCCTCTTCGATGTGGATGGAACGCTGATCGACTCCAGTTACTTCCACGCAATGGCTTGGTGGCAAGCCTTCCGCCGGGAGGGCTTGGACGTCCAGATGTCCGCCATCCATCGCTGCGTGGGAATGGGCGGGGACAAGCTGATCCAAGCCCTGGTTCCGGGTTGCTCCGAGGATATGCAGGAAGACTTGAAGTCAGCACACGGCGCTGTGTTCTCGACCTTTTGGCCCGCGTTGCGGACTTTCGATGCTGCCAGGGAGCTGTTGTCCGCGATCTCGGAGTCCGGCTTGGCTGTGGGCTTGGCATCCTCTGCCCAGGAACGCGACCTTGAGGTCAGCAGGCAGCTTCTCGACGGCGAATCCTCCGACGGCGGCGGATCCTCCGACGGCGACGGAGCTGCCATCGATGCTTGGACCAGTTCCAACGATGCCAAGGAAAGCAAGCCTGAGCCGGACATTCTCCTGGCGTGCCTGGAAAAGCTGGAGCTCAGCCCCGAAGATGTCGTTTTCGTTGGGGACGCGGTGTGGGACGTGAGGGCCGGCGCCGCAATCGGGGTGCCCGTGATCGGCTTGCTGTGCGGTGGAATCAGTGAGGCGGAGCTGCGCGATGCAGGTGCCGCAGAGGTCTATGACAACCCGCGGCACCTGCTCGAGCAGTTGGAATCCAGCATCATTGGGCGGCTGACCAAGGGACAACCCAGCGCTTAGCGGCGGCGATCCGTCAGTCCTTTATCCTTGGGGCGCCGGTTCCGCACCGTCCAGATGATGATGCCGATGATGATGATGGCTGCCGCGATAGCCAGAATCCACGGCACCACGTCGGTCCGTTGTTGTTGTTGCTGGCCGGTCTCTCCCGTGCCCGGATTGTTGGGTCCGGTGCTTCCGCCGGTGGACGGGCTGGGCGCGTCTGAGTCGGATGCGCCGGTCGTCGCCGTAGGGGAGCTGCTGGGCGTTGCGCTGGCGGCGGTGACATGGCCCTGAGTCGAGACGGCGGCGGCGGCCGCAACAGCCGTAGCGGCCATCGACCCGGAGAACAGGGCCAATGCCAGGGTGGTCATGGCTAGTCTATGAAGCATCGTTTCTCCTTGGTGAGGGTGTGGCCGAGCATCATTTATATTAGTAAGCATACTGACTAAACCATGAATTGCGGAGAAAACTAACGATTCAGCTTGTCAGTGTCCGGTTCCGGGTCACCGATATGGCCCGGAGCGTTGGCGGCGAGGACCCGCTGCACAAAGGCGCTATATTCCTCCATGAAGTGGCGCAGCAGACCTGCGGTGGCCTCGTCCTTTACTGAACCGTCGTCGTCGTAGGCATCCGCGACAAAGCGGATGTACGCCTCGGGGGCATTCAGCTGCGGTGCGTCGAGGAAGCTCAAAACGCTTCGCATGGACGACTGCATGACCGCCGTGCCAATGCCGCCAGGCGATGCGCCGATGATCCCGGTAGGTTTGCGGGCGAATGAATTGGTGCCCCAAGGACGGGAGCCCCAATCGATGGCATTCTTCAACGCGCCCGGGATGGAACGGTTGTATTCGGGCGAGATGAACAAGATACCGTCGGACGCTGCGATGGCATCCTTCAGGTCTTTCCCCACTTGGGGAAAGTCGCCGTCGTAGTCGGAGCTGTAAAGAGGGAGATCCTTGATGGCGATCTCGTGGAACTCCAACTCGGGCGGGGACACGCTGATGAGGGCCCGCGACAGGACGCGGTTGATGGATGTGCTGGACAAACTTCCGACGAAATAGCCGATCTTGAACGTTTCCACGGGGGCGTTCCTTCCCGACGGCACGGCCGGAACCGGCTCGTCGACGGTGTGGCGGCTGGTTGCCTCCAGCTTCAACTGACCCTAGTTGACTTGTGCACATAGCGCAGCCCCCTACTCCCCTCCCGCTCCCCGCAGTCATAGACTCATGCCAACTGGTTCGGGTTGCGGAAGAGGGGTGGCGGGTGAAGGCAGGCGTAGCACGTGAAGCGCTCGACGGCGAGCGTCGCGTCGCGGCGACGCCGGAGACGGTCAAGCAACTGACGGAGTTGGGATTGGCAGTCGAAATCGAGTCCGGCGCAGGCCTTGCCGCGGGCCACAGCGACAGCGATTACCGGAAATCCGGCGCTTCGGTGGTGCAAGCCCTGGACCTCGGGACGCTCGACCTCTATTGCCACGTACGTCCCATGAAACCTTCGACGGCGGCGGCTCTTCGCAGGGGCGCCGTCACCGTGGGCCTCGGATCGCCGTCGTCGGAATTGCCCACTGTCCGTGCCCTCGCCCGCAGCGGGGTGACCGCGTTTGCTCTGGAACTGGTTCCGCGCATCTCGCGTGCGCAGTCAATGGATGCCCTGACCTCCCAAGCCTTAGTTGCGGGCTATCGCTGTGTACTGGAGGCCGCAACACGCTTGCCGAGGTTCTTCCCGCTGTACATGACAGCTGCCGGCACCATTCCGCCGGCCCGCGTGTTGGTTCTGGGCGTGGGAGTTGCCGGCCTGCAGGCGATTGGCACGGCCAAGAGGCTCGGGGCCAGGGTGTCGGCAAATGACATCCGGCCTTCATCTGCAGACGAGGTAGCTTCCATGGGCGGAACCTTCATCAACCTGAACCTGGAGACAGCGGAGGCTTCGGGCGGATACGCGCGTGAACTGAGCGCAGATCGTGGAGCCCTCCAGCGGGCACTCTTGGCTCCGCATGTAGCCCAGTCGGACGTCCTGATCACCACCGCCGCGGTCCCGGGAAGGCGGGCCCCGCTCCTGGTGAGCCGTGAGATGGTGCAGGGCATGCGCCCGGGGTCGGTGGTGGTGGATCTCGCGGCAGAATCCGGAGGGAATGTTGAAGGGAGCATCCCGGGCGAGGTTATTTCCATTACTACCGCGGATGGCTGCGGCGCGGTCACGCTGGTGGGGATGAGGGACGCTGCGTCGGCCATGCCTGCAGACGCCTCGCGGCTATACGCCAAGAACGTTGCCAACCTTGTCGCGTTGATCACCAAGGACGGAGTTGTCGCCCCGGACTTCGGTGACGAAGTGGTGGCGGGTACCTGCCTAACGTACGACGGCGAGGTGCGGCACGAACCCACCCGGGCGGCGTTGCTTACCCTCGGCGACCCCGACAGCAAGGTGGGCTGATGGACGGCATGAGCTTGTTGACCATCACCGTGCTCGCGGTGTTCGTCGGCTTCGAGGTAGTTTCCAAAGTGTCCAGCACGCTGCACACACCCTTGATGTCCGGCGCCAACGCCATCCACGGCATCATTCTGGTGGGCGCTATCATCGTGGCCGGCCAGGCCATAGAACCCCCGGTGCTGGTGGTGGCTTTGGTGGCGGTGGTGCTGGCAACGGCGAACCTCGTGGGTGGCTTCGTGGTGACCGACCGCATGCTCGAGATGTTCCGCGGAAGGGGCCGCCCGCCGTCGTCTGCCGGATCAAGCGCCGAAAACCGGGGCAAGGAGTGGCGCCCGTGACGCTACTCAGCCCCACCTGGACGGCGCTTCTTTACCTCGTCGCTGCGGCGTGCTTCATCGTCGCACTGAAGGGACTGAACTCGCCCCGAACAGCTCGTCGTGGCAACCTCATCGGCGCCTTGGGTGCGTTCCTGGCCGTGGTGACGGTGTTTGTTTCAGCGAGGATGGAGAACATCCCCTGGATTATTGCCGCAATGGCCGTGGGAGCCGGAGTTGCGGCCCCGGTGGCCAGGCGGGTTCAGATGACCCAAATGCCGCAGCTCGTCGCCTTGTTCAACGGGGTAGGCGGTGGAGCTGCAGCCCTTGTGGCTCTGCTCGAGCTTCCCCATCACGACGATCCTTGGATTCGGCTGGCGGTGGTGTTTACCTTGCTCGTGGGCGCCGTGTCCTTCGCAGGTTCCGGCCTGACCTTTGCCAAACTCCAAGGTTTGATGACTACACGCCCAGTAACGTTTCCGGGCCTTCCCGTTCTGATGGGCGCGGTATTGCTCGCTGCCGTGGCTGCGGGTGCTTCTGTCGTGTTCAGCGGCTCATCGCTGCTGGCCTTGGCTGTTCTGCTTCTCGGACTGTGGACAGGCGTCCTCCTTGTCCTCCCGGTGGGCGGCGCCGACGTCCCGATCGTCATTTCTTTGCTGAACGCGTTTACCGGACTGGCCGTTGCGGCGTCGGGACTGGTGCTGGGAAATGTCCTCCTTGTGGTCGCGGGCACACTGGTCGGAGCATCAGGAACCATCCTCACCCGCGCCATGGCTGCGGCGATGGGCCGCAGCGTCGCGGGAATCCTGTTCGGGGCATTCAAGGGCGGTTCCACGGCAGGTTCCACTGCGGTGAGTGATCGCCCGGTCCGTTCCTCCAGCGCAGAAGACGTTGCTGTACTGCTGGGATATGCGCAACGGGTCATCATTGTTCCGGGGTATGGGTTGGCCGTGGCCCAAGGGCAGCACACGGCGGCAGAATTGGCACTTGCATTGGAAAGCCGGGGGATTGAGGTGGACTTTGCAATCCACCCAGTGGCGGGGCGGATGCCTGGCCACATGAATGTCCTGCTGGCTGAAGCCAATGTTCCGTATGAATCACTCAAGGAAATGGGTGACATCAACCCGGAGTTTAAGACCGCGGACGTCGCCCTGGTCGTCGGGGCCAACGACGTCGTCAATCCGGCGGCAAAAACCGTCTCCGGATCGCCGATCTACGGCATGCCAATCCTTGAGGTCGCGGACGCCCGCCAGGTGGTGTTCCTCAAACGGTCCATGCGCCCCGGCTTTGCCGGCATCGAAAACGAATTGCTGTATGAGCCCCAGACCACGCTGCTGTTCGGGGACGCAAAGGAATCGCTCACCAAGGTCCTCGGAGCGGTCAAAGCCCTCTAGGAAGCAACCCGCGGTAGCCCGCCACGAGTCCGGACCGCAAACCGCGTCATGTACGGAACATCCACGGCACTCGTCATTTGCAGGGGGTGGCCGTTGGAGCCGCGTGCTGTGATCCGCCGCCGGGCCTTCCAGGCTGTCCTTGGTTGCGGACAGACGGATGGCTAGGAGTCGATTTTGTATCACGGGATGAAGGATTTCACGCGGGGTCCTGGCGAAAGTATGCCGGGAAAGATCGTGTCCGATTGGCGGCAACTCCCGGGCCGGGTGGTTCAGGTTTGGCACTACGATCAGCTCGTGGACGAAGGATCGGTTGAGACCGTGACCGTAGACGGCGGCGTCCTGTGGTTAAAGCAAACAGGGCCAATAGAACGGCGCATGGTGGTCAAAGAGCTCGGCATAGGCCAACAGGTTCGCGTCATAGGCTGAATCACCCTGCCTGCGGAGGGTCTTCCCGGGCTGTCCGCGCGAACCTAAGCTTGGGACGGTACGGCGCTCACGCGTCGAATACCAACGTCCAAGCGAGGTTGTGCCATGACAGTGAAACTCAACAAGAAGGCCTTCGAACACGCCAAACAGCTGATCGACGACGGCAAGGTGGTCAAGGATGCCCGCGACGACTGGAGCGAGCACGCCCCGTCCACCAAGGATGAGAATTCGTTCTTGGACAAGCACGGTCATGCCGAATACTCCAAGTGGCACCTGGGAGTGGACGACGACCACCCGGACGATCAAAAAGGGCACTACAAGTTCCCCATCGGGGACTTCAAGAAGATCCACCGCTGCGCAGTGATCTCCGCGGAGAGTCGCGCCGGCCAAAATGATTACGACGATATTCGCGCAGCCCTCGGGAAGCTGCTGGAAACGATCGACGCGGACTGAAGCCACATGGGAAGACTCATCTACTCGGCCATCATGTCCATTGACGGTTACGTCGCGGACCGCGACGGCAAATTCGACTGGAGCGCTCCGGACGAGGAAGTGCACCGTTTCATCAATGAACGCCAACGCCATATCCGGCACCACTTGCTCGGACGCCGCCTCTACGACGTCATGAGTGTCTGGGACACGTGGGATACCTCGTCCGAGCCGCCTTTCATCGATGACTTTGCGCAGCTTTGGCGCCGGGCGGAGAAGGTGGTCTTCTCGCGAACCCTGCAGGATCCGTCCACTCGCAACACCAGGATTGAGCGGGAGTACAGGGCTGACGACGTCCGGAAACTCAAGGCATCGGTAGCAACAGATATCTCCATCGGGGGCCCCGAACTCGCAGCCCAAGCGTTCCGTGATGGACTGATCGATGAATGCCAGTTGGTTATGGTCCCGGTCATCGTAGGTGGCGGGAAGAAGGGGTTGCCCGCAGACTTTGGTACCCGACTGGAACTCGTTCAGGAGCGCACGTTCGGCAACGGAGCAATTTTCCTCAAGTACCGGGTGCTTAGCTGACGGTGGATCTGGCCAGGCGTTCCTTCCCTGTTGCCGGGGGCCGGCTTAGCGGGAGTGGTCGGAGCCCGGGCCTTGGACGGGAGTGGCAGCGTGGCTGGCTTTCCGGGGTTCGGCTGCATCCTTCAACAGGTCGCGGATCTCGGCCAACAAGGCTGTGTCCGCGGGAAGAGGCTTTTCCTCCGGCTCCGCCGCTCCGAGGCGGCTTTTGACCATGGAGTTGACTTTGTTCATCGGAGCAACGAAGACGAAGTAGACCACCGCGGCGGTAATCAGGAAGGTCACGACGGCGGTGAGGACGGCGCCGATGTTGACGAACGTGGCAGGGTTGTCCTGCCAGATCTTGAAGCCAAGTCCATCAGCCTTCATTCCACCGGCAGCGGCTATGACCGGGTTGATGATGTTCGTTGTAAAAGCGCCAACCAATGCGGTGAATGCACCACCAATGACCACTGCAATCGCAAGTTCGATGACATTGCCGCGAAGTATGAACTCTTTGAAACCCTTAAACATGGAGTGTCCTCAGATCGGGTACAGGTGTCTGTGGCTGTGACAGGTTTATATGGCCACGGCAGGACGGTTATTTCCGGCCCCACTTCATGACTCACCGGGCACCTGTGGCGGTTATTTGTGGCCCCACCTTCAACGTTGGATTCATCACTGGATGGATGCGGCGGAAGGCTGGTCTGGATGGAGTCGAGAGTGGAGTTGTTCGCGCGGATTCGAAGGGACGCCCGGGTTAAGGGCCTGTCGGTTCGTGCGTTGGCGGTCCGGTACGGGGTTCACAGGCGAACGGTAAGGCAGGCACTGGATTCAGCTGCCCCTCCGGAGCGTAAACAGAGACAAGGCGTGTCCTGAAGGCTGGAGCCCTTCCAGGGCGCGATCGATGCGATGCTGACCGAGGACACGACGGCGCCGCGGAAGCAGCGCCATACTGCACGCAGGATTTTGGCCCGGCTCATCGAAGAGCACGGTGCGCAGGAGCTGTCGTATTCGACGGTGCGGGATTGTGTGCGGGTCTGCCGCGCCCAGATCGATGTGGAGGCCGGCCGCCGGGTTGAGGTGTTCGTTCCCCAGGAACACGCCCCCGGAGCGGAAGCCGAGGTGGACTTCGGTGAAGTCTGGATCATGCTGAACGGGGTGAAGACGAAGTGCCACATGTTCATCTTCCGGTTATCACATTCGGGCAGGGCCATCCACCGTCCCTGACCGGGCGGCAGGCGGATCTACCCGCCCCAGGCTCAGGAAGCCTTTCTTGAAGGCCACGTCGAGGCCTTCAAAGTTCTGGGCGGCGTCCCGACTAAACATATCCGCTATGACAACCTCACCAGTGCTGTAACCGCTGTGGTGTTCGGCCAGGGCCGGCAGCGCCGGGAGAACGACAGATGGGTGTTGTTCCGTTCCCACTACGGCTTCGACCCCTTCTATTGCCAGCCCGGCATCGCCGGGGCCCCAGAAAGGGCGGGGTTGAAGGTGAGGTGGGCTGGTTCCGCCGCAACCGGCTTTCACCGATGCCGGTTGCTGACTCCCTGGACGAGCTCAACGACCGGATCCGCAAATGGGAAGCCCAGGACGAGGACAGGAGGATCAATGACAGGATCCGCACCATAGGCCAGGACTTCGAGATCGAACGGCCGTTCCTGGCCCCGTTGCCGGCAGAGGAATTTGATCCGGGTCTGGCGCTGAACCCGAGGGTCGACAGGTCCTCGATGGTCACCGTCCGGATGGTGAAGTATTCCGTCCCGGCCCGGTTCATCGGCCGGAGGGTCAGGGTCTCATTGCGGGCGTCCGAGGTCGTGATGTTCGATGGCCGCACCGTGGTCGCCAGGCATCAGGGGCTCGCCGCCCGGTCCGGACAGTCGGTCCAGCTGGACCACTATCTCGAGGTCCTCAAAACCAAGCCCGGCGCCCTTCCAGGCTCCACCGCTTTGGCAAGGGCGCGAGAGTCCGGGACGTTCAGCAGCGCGCACGAGGCATTCTGGGCCGCCTCCCGCCGGGTCAACGGCGACGCCGACGGGACCCGTGAACTCATCGACGTCCTGCTCCTCCACCGGTCCATGGACGCCTGCGACATCCACGCAGGCATCACCGCGGCCCTCGTAGTGGGCGCGGTCAGCGCCGACGTCGTCGCGGTCGAAGCCCGCAGACACGCCACGACATCTTGCCGGAGTGGGGCCAGTTCCGGCCGTCATCCCCGTGTTCATGCTGAAGAGAAAGTGCAACGAGTTCTCAGTCTCACCCAACGCCGCCTCATGGACCCCGCCGCCGTCATCGCCGGGCTGCCACCTGATAGCCGGCCACTGCCCTCAGTCCGTGCCTATGACGAGCTGCTGGCCAAACGTTCCGAACACCCCGCAGGAACCGCGTCAAAGGAGAACATCTCATGAGCCCCACCGCACCGGCGACCACCATCACCCCGGCCCTGCGCCGGCGGCGAGGCCTGGCCGAACAGGCAGCGGTTGCCGCCGTGGACCAGGCCTGCCGCCGACTGCGCCTGCCCACCATCCGGGCAGTCCTCGATGAAGCCCTCGCCGTCGCGGGGAAGGAACAACTCTCGTACCAAGGCTTCCTGGCCGAACTGCTGCTGGCCGAGTGCGACGACAGGGACCGGCGCTCCTCGATCCGGCGCGTGAAAGCCGCGAACTTTCCCCGGGACAAGTGGCTCGGGGACTTTGACTTCGACGCGAACCCGAACATCAATTCCGCCACCATCCACACCCTGGCCACCGGAGAATGGATCCGCAAAGGACAACCCCTCTGCCTGATTGTAGACTCCGGAACCGGCAAATCCCACCTGCTCATCGGACTCGGCACCGCCGCCGCGGAGAAGGGCTACCGAGTCAAATACACCCTCGCCACCCGACTCGTGAACGAACTCATCGAAGCCGCAGACGAGAAGGTCCTGGCCAAGACCATAGCCCGCTACGGCCGCGTGGACCTGCTCTGCATCGACGAGCTTGGCTACATGGAACTTGACCGTCGAGGCGCCGAACTCCTCTTTCAGGTCCTCACCGACCGTGAGGAGAAAAACTCCATCGCCATCGCCTCCAACGAATCGTTCTCCGGCTGGACCAAAACCTTCACCGACCCGCGCCTCTGCGCCGCCATCGTGACCGGCTGATCTTCAACGGCACCATCATCGAAACCGGCACCGACTCCTATCGCCTGGCCCATGGCATCGCGCGTAGAAGTTCGGAACAGGTGAACAACCCCGCTGCAGGAACCCAAGGTCCCCGCAGAGGTGAATCCGACCTCATGCCACGGGCGCCGGCAGGCACTGGGTAACTCACAACGAAACTTTCCCCAAAAGTATCCGATACGGCGTCCGCGTGGGGTAGTTTGATCGCTATGTTGACCGGATTCAAGAATTTCATCATGAAGGGCAACGTCGTAGACCTTGCCGTCGCCGTCGTGATTGGTGCCGCCTTTGGTGCCGTAGTCACGGCCCTAGTCCAAAGCGTTCTCATGCCGTTCATCGCGGCCTTGGTCGGATCTCCGAACTTCGATAGCTTCGCCGTCGTGACCCTCAACGGAAACGACATTAAATTCGGTGTCCTGCTCACAGCAATTGTTAACTTCGTGCTCGTGGCGGCAGCCATTTACTTCGTCATCGTCGTGCCCATGAACCACATGATCGAGCGCCGCAACCGGCGCCTCGGCATCAACCCGGACGTCAAGGAAGAAGCGGCCGAAGACCCCCAGATTGCCCTGCTCACGGAAATCCGGGATTCCCTACGGCAAGACCGCAGGCCCTAATCAAGTCGGCGGACCCAAACCCGACCAAAATCCGCTTTCAGGGCTAAAGCGCCGCCTAATTGCTTCGGTACGCTTACGTTCCGCAGAGCGATGCTTCGATAGCGTGTCTCTCAGCGGCGCAGGGATAAATCCCGGCGTTCGTGCAGCCGCAGGCTGGCTGGGCTTGTTTTCCGTCATCGATGAAAGGACATGAAAGTGGCTGTTTCGATTGAATTGGGCAAGGCATTGGGCAAGGCCTACGAGAACTCGACTCTGGACGAGGTCCTGTCGGCCCCGCCCTCGGCTCTTGCCGGCCTGACCGAAAAGCATGATGAACTGCTTGCCGGTATGGGAATCAAAACATTCCGCGATCTGGGAAGCAACAAATACTTCGCTACGGCAGGTGTACTGGTCGCGCTCTCCGGCAAGGTCGGGTAGTCGGTCTGGACTGTTTGTGCGCCTAACTGAAAAGGTCCGGCCCGGCGCACGCCAGGTCGGACCTTTTCCATTCCAGAATGGATTTCTCCCCCTCAAGAGATCTGACATGCTAGCAACGACGGCGCCCCGACTCCATACCCCCGACCGGCATCTGCCGTTCCCCCGGGCGATACAGGAACCCTTAGCCAACCGGTGCGAAAACCGTCCCGCCAGCCCGAGACCCACAACAACGTTCCGTGAACCTGGGGCCACTTTCAATCGCCCCTCTGGGGCCAAAAATACTTTGACGCAATCATGTCTCGCTCTGCAGAGATCAAACTACCATTCCGGGATGTCAAACAAGTGAGAAGCAGGGGGTGATGTGGATAAGTAAATCTGGGAGGTGTGCGTTGGTTTTGAGGGAAGAACCGTCCGCGCACCCATGCATGTATGGTTGCGCTTCTTCAAACGGACCCGTTATGGTGTGAAGCGTGTCACTCAGGTGGCGCAACGCTTTTGATCTGCGGCGGGAGAGTCCTGCCGGTACATCCAGTCAGGCGCCGTAGGAGCAAATCCTCCCCGGGAATCTCGCAGGCCCATGTACCGCCGCGGCGAGGCAACTCTGGAAAGCAGCACGGATAACCGGGCTCACCGACGGTGCAAGCAGGCATAACGTGGAAACACGGTCTGCGGAATCTCTCAGGTCCAAGACAGAGCGGGGAGGAACTTTTATTCATCGTGGCGCTCACTGGGCCGTGAATCATGGAGTTCCTCTTGACCGTTCAATCAACCCCTACCGCTTTCGCGACCAGGCATATCGGCGCACGATACAAGGCCGACGTCGACACTCTGCTCAAGGCCATAGGGTACGACTCTGTCGGCGTGAATGCTGACCGCCGTGTGAGGCCCGCTCTGCATGGAAAGACCCTACCCAAGGGTGCAGATCAGGCCACGCAACGCCCGAAACAACTACGCCCGCCAGTACGCCAGCGAACCAGGACCTGATCCATGCTCCCCACCCGCGTTGAAATCATTCCCACCGACGGCGTTGTTGCCCGGGTCGCTGAAGCCCTGCCGAAGAGCACCATCATCAGTGTCACGTGCCTTCCGCACCATGGAATTGGCCCCACTATGGGGACCGCTATCCAGCTCAGTGAACTGGGCTACGCAGCGGTGCCACACTTAGCTGCGAAGTGCCTCGATAGCCGGGCCCAGCTGCAGCGGATTCTTGGCGACTGCGCCAGTGCAGGCATCTCTGAGGTGTTTGCGATTGGCGGTGATGCGCCCCATCCGGCGGGACCGTATTCCACCGGCGTTGAACTTGTGCGGGATATTGCAGACATCACAGGCGGGAAGATGGCGGTGGGGGTGGCAGGATACCCAGAAGGCCACCCAAACATCAACGGACTGCAGTTAGTGGAAGCCTTGGCTGCCAAACAGGAATACGCCACAAGGGTGGTGACCCAGATGTGCTTCTCGGCCAATGCGATCCACAATTACGCGGCGTTGCTCCGGCGGGAGGGTGTGCACCTTCCGGTCTGGGCCGGTGTTGCCGGGGCCGTGCCTAAGACAAAGCTCATCTCGCTGGCCAGCAAGATCGGTGTGGGTTCCTCCCTCAAATTCCTCAGCAAGAAGGGACCGCTCGCCAAGAGACTCCTGATGGGTGAGCGGTATTCACCGGATGCGCTGATACATGACTTAGCTGCGCAGCCCGGAATCGAGGGAATCCAGCTTTACAGCTTCAACTCCTTAGGCGCGGTCATTTCGGCCTAGCAGCTACTCCTTTCGCGCTCCTCCGGGGCTCTCCGCGCAGCAAGGCCGGGCCTGGGGGCGGTCATCCGAGCACTCGAATATACGCACAGTTTTTGCTCAAGATCGCCACAATCTTGGCGCAAGGCCTGTTCCGGCCCTTGGCTGGAAGGCTGATGCGTTTGTTCATCGCATGGATTCCGTCCGCGTCGAATTGAGCCGTGTTACCCAGCGGTAGGCCGGAATTGGCGGCGCTGGTCCAAGTAGTCAGTTACATAGGACTGAGTAGTTGCATGCCGGGTATGGGTATTTTCCTGCTCTGTTCGGATGAAAAAGTGGCGTACACGGAACGCTAGCCACTCGGTGCGCGCTCACTGAACCATGGGGACATCGCTTCATCCGCCACCCTCGGCCGGATGGTTGGGAGTTGCCTGGCGGCTCCCGGGGACCGATCAACCAAGGAGTTACATCATGCGCAAACTTTCCAAGAAGAGCCGGGTCACCGCCGCAGTCGCAGGCGTCGCTTTGGTAGCGGTAGGTGGCGGAGCCGCTTACGCGTACTGGACCACCACGGGCTCCGGAACTGGAGCCGCAACCAACTCGGCCGGTGGCGGCACTGTCACCCTTCATGCGACGTTTGCGGGCGGTCTCGCACCGGGCAATCAGGTCAATGTTGCGTACACGGCGGACAACTCCACCACCTCAAGCACCGTGGTCGGTGCTCTCTCCGCTCACGTGACCACCGACGTCGCCGGTTGCCTTCCTGCCTGGTTCGACGTCACCGCCGTGACAAGCAACAGCCCAGTGGCTGCGAACTCCACCGGAACGTCTGTGGGCTCCGGTGTGCTGAAGTTTATCGACAGCACCACCGTCAACCAGGACGCCTGCAAGTCCGCCGTCGTGACAGTCAACGTCGGCAGTCTCTAGACTCCACCGGCCGGGGACCACCCTAGGAGTGGCGGTCCCCGGCACACGCATTTCCCCATGTCCCGAATGCACAAGCTATCGTCCGAAAAGAGCCTTCATGGACCGCCGGCCAGAGCGAACAGCACCCGTTCACCGAGTTGGTATACCCCTCCGTGCGCTGCTGCTTGCACTCCTGGTCGCCGTTGTGCCGGTGGCCGCCCTCGCCACTAGCAACGCACCGGGCAACAACGCACAGGGCAACAACGGGCAGGGCGGCACTGCGAAGGTAAGCAAAGGGATCACGGTGGCTCTGAGTCCTTCAAGCCGAACCGTCGACCAAGGGCAGTCCGCCAGTTTCACGGTGTCAGCGACGTCGACGGGAGGCTTCACCGGGCCTGTCACCTTCGCAGTGAGCGGACTTCCGGACGGTGCGACAGCGAGCGCGGCGCCGGCGTCGTTGGTGCTTGCCTCCGGCAGCACCGCGCAGGCGACGCTGACGGTTTCCACAGCAACCACGACGCCGTCGACTAAAACAGACTTCACGGTGACTGGTACCAGCGGATCCACCCTGTCCAATGCGGCTCCCGGGCAGTTGCAGGTCCTGGAGGTCAAACGCACGTTCGGCCTTTCCGGCTCGGTGACCGGCCTGCTCGCGCCGGGTGTTTCGAGGTCGCTGAACCTCCAGATTTCCAATCCGCAGAACAAGAGCATCGCTGTGACAAACCTTTCCGTGGCCATCAGCCAAGTGGTCCGGACCCCCGCAGCAGTTGCGGCCAAATTACCCTGCTCTGCTGCCGATTACAGGATCACCCAATACTCGGGGGCGTATCCGTTGACCGTGGAACCAGGCACTCGCTCACTTTCCGCCTTGGGGGTACTCGAGGCGAACTGGCCGCAGATCAAAATGCTTGACACCCCCCAACTTCAGGATGGCTGCAAGGGCGCGACGGTCCAGTTCACTTTCACGGGCACCGGAGAGGCCAACTAAGATGACGACCCTTCGACTTCCGCGCATCCTGAGCCCAGGAAGGCTTGCACGAACGGCAGCCACGACCGTGGTTCTTTGCATCCTCGGCGGCGCAGGATCCGCCTACGCCTACTGGGCTTCAACCGGCATCGGCGCCGGCTCGGCAGCGAACGGCACCATGCAGACCGTTACGGTGGACGCACTCGTCCCGGGCGATACCCTGCAAACCAGCCTGGTCCCTGGCGGAACCGCCGACGTCATTGTTCGGGCTACCAACCCGAACCCACAGGCGGTAACAATCTACGGCATTACTTCCAGCGGGGCCGCGACTGCCGACGCCGCCCACTCCGGCTGTACAACAACGGGAGTGACATTCACGCCTCCGCCTGCACCCATGGCGTCCCTGACAATTCAGGCCAACAGCTCCATCCTCGTGACGCTGCAGGGTGCCGCCAGCATGGGCACCGGTTCAATGTCCGCATGCCAAGGTGCGCAGTTCAGCATCCCCGTCACGTTGGAGGTACGCAAGTGACCCGCCGCCATCACCACGCTTCCGTCGGCTTTGGCAGGTGGAACCGCGTTGCCCTGATCTTGGTGGGCATCCTTTTCGTCTCATGGGCCGGACCAGCCGCTAGCGCGTTCTGGAGTTCAGTCGGATCCGGCTCCGGGGCCGCAAAGGCCGACGCCGTAAGCCAAGGGGCCAAACCGGCCACCGCCGTTTCAGGCACCAGCGTCACAGTTAGTTGGGCAGCCAGCACGACGGCGGCTCAGCGGCCGGTGAGCGGGTACAGCATCGCCCGCTATGGTTCCGCGACCGGCGGGACAGGTGTTACGGCGACCGGCGCCTGCGGGACAACCGTCGTTGGCCTGAGGTGCGTGGAGAACAACGTCCCGGCCGGGACCTGGTACTACACGGTGACCCCACTGCTCTCCCTGTGGCAGGGCGCCGAAAGCTTGCGCAGTGCTGCAACGACTCCTGTCACGGATACCACGGCTCCCGGTGCTCCTGTGGTGACAGCGCCGACGTACGTACACCAAGGCAACGTATCCGGCGTCCCCATCAGCGGTACCGCGGAGGCCAACTCGACGGTCGTCCTGACGATCACCGGCGGTGGGGCTCCTAGTGTGACACAAACTATCACCACCAATCCCTCGGGCGGTTGGACTGCCGTGCCGGTGGATATGACTGCTTTCAACCCAGGGACGATCTCGTACTCAGCTACGGCTACTGACGCCGCTGGCAATACAGGACCTGCAGGTACGGCGACATCCACCAAGGACGTTTCGTCCCCGACCGTGACCGGAGTCCAGTTGAGCAACGGCGGCACCCCCAACATCGTGGACAAGGGCGACAAGGTTGTTTTGAAGTTCTCCGAGTCACTTAGCGCTAACAGCATCTGCACTGCCTGGACCGACAACACGACCACCCAGACGCAAAGGGGCAACAATGCTGACCAAGTGGTGGTTACGATCAGCGCCACGGCCAGTGACAACACCTTGACCGTGTCCGGCTCTGCCTGCCCGAGCTTGAGGATTGGAAGCGTGTCATTGGGCGCGGTCTACACCGCGACGGCATTGAGCTTTATGGGTAACGGCGCGAACGCGTCCTCCCTCGTGTGGGACCCCTCGGCCAACACTCTCACCATTACCTTGGGCGCTGGTACCAGCGGCAGCAAGACTGTCACATCAGCCAACGTCTTCCCCACCTACACCCCCGTCTCCGGACTTACCGACATCGCCAGCAATCCACTGGCCACGAAGCCTGTGGCCGGAGCAGCGTCGCGGTTCTAGCGACGCCCTCCACCACGTACTGCTTCACATTTGGTGCCCCTCAGGTGATGAGGGGCACCAAATGCGCCCGATCCCCGGGTAGTGCAGGAGTCGGAGCGTAACCTTGAAAGCGGACGTCAGCGCCGCCGTCGTATGTTTGATCTTGCGACGAAAGGCGAGCCTGGTTTTGAAGGCTGTAGCGGAAATGTTCACCATGGGCCCGGCCAACAAGGACCACCACCCGGCTCTCCGCTGTGCAGTTGGTGTGTTTGTGCCGTTGATTGCGTTGACCGTGATGGGGCGACTCGACTTGGCTGTGTTCGCCTCCTTTGGAGCGTTTACCGGTATTTATGGGCGCAACGAGCCGCATAGCGTGCGGTTCCGCAGTCAGCTCCGCGCGGGCGGCTTCATGCTTTTGATCATGTTGTGCGCCACCCTGATGGCCCGCTTCGCGCACGAGGTGGGAGTTAGTGGCACCGCGTACACGTGGGTTTTGACAGCAGCAACCACGGCAGTTGCGGGTGTTTGTTCCGTGGTGGTCGCTGCATGGCGTCTTCGGCCCGGGGGCTCCCTCTTTCACATTTTCGCGTTCGCGGCGATCGCTTCCATTCCGGCGCAGCCGCCGCTTTGGGAAGCGATGCTCGTGGCAGTCTCGACCACACTTTTCTGCCTCCTGGTTGGCATGTCCGCCCGGGTTCGCCGAAGCCACCGGAGCCCCTGGAAGCGGCCACCGCGAATCCGCCAAACGTCTCCCGAACGGCGTGCGATGTGGTTGGAGGGTGCCGGCTATCTTGTGGCAGCGGGGCTGGCCGGAACCATAGCGACGATAGTTGGCGAGCGGCTTGGTTTTGGGCATACATATTGGGCGATGGTGGCGGCCGTGGTGCCGCTGGTGGGCCACTCGACGCGGCACCGTGTTCGTCGGGGCGTTCAAAGAATTGCCGGGACGGTGATGGGATTGGTGATTCTTGCCGGCATCCTATGGCTGAATCCTGCACCGTGGGCGATGGTCTTGGTGATCGCCGCCTGTCAGTTCGGGGCAGAGATGTTCATAGCCCGCCAATACTTGGTCGCCCAGCTTTTCGTTACGCCCCTGGCGTTGATCGCAACGCTGTTGGCTGCTCGCGTGGACCCAGCACTGCTGCTGCGCGACCGTATCATCGAGACCGTCATCGGCGCCGCCGTCGGCGTAGCTGTGGTGGTGGCGCCCGCGGCGTGGCGCCGGGTCCGGGCCGATCGGCCGGCGCGCTCGACGTCGGCAGCTGCGTAGGCTAACCCCGACCAGGGATGAAACTGGACAGAATTGATCAGTACACATATAACTAGATAGCCAAATTACTTATCCGGTCAATGTGTGGGAGAAGACGATGACGGTCGCGCTGCGTGAACCAGGCCCCACACCGGTGGCTGAAGACCCCCTGCCAACTGTGAATTCCGATGCCAGGGAGAACTTCGGGCCCGTCCATTGCGGGTCGCGGATGCGGATCACCGCGGGCGCCCTGCGGTCGACCGCTCTGGTCCCGCTCGAGTCGATTGAGACTATGGCTGCAGTGGAAGCAGATGCGGCAGTCTGGCCGGAATGGGCCTGCGCTTGTGGCTTCCGGATGGACGTAGACGTGAGCCATCCGATGAGTGGCCTCTGGATGGCCGCATTCCGCTGCGAACGCCTCCAGTACGAACTGGCACTTGCGAACGACATGTTTGAGTTGGCCTACAACCGGGCGCTCGCGGCCGGCGTCGAACCTTTTGCGCCATCCCAAACCGCGGCAGTTCCGGTGGGCAAAATCGAAAGCCTCGTCCCTAACGCTGGTTGAGGCCGCTGCCGTTCGGTTCGGCGTCCGGTGACGATCGGGCTGGTTGGCACCACCTCCTCAGCTGGCGACAATCAGCGCTTGCGGTGCGGCCTGTTTCATTCGGGTCTGCAACCAGCGAAGTTGAACCTTGGTCTCCTTTTGGCAGTGCTCGACGACGGCGAGCAGGTTCCGATCGCGAAGGGCCTGGCCCGCCTGCTCCAACATCGTCCATGTGACGTCGACGAGGCTGGCCAAGAGGTACAAATCCTGCAGGTCTCGCAGCAAACCCACGGGGCCGCTCCGGGTCTCGGATAAACCCTCGGCGTGAAGACGTTCAGGCTCGTCGGCCGATGAGTCCTGCCCGTATTGCCGCACTATGGGCAGCAGTAGCTCCTCGTGGTGGTCGCATTGTTGAGCGAGGCTTTGACAGAGGAAATGAACGTCGGGCTCAGATCCATGGCCCTCTGAAACTTGGCGGAATGACGTAGCTAGCGTTTGTTCACCCTGGTGAAGCAGGCCGAGGTAGATGTGGAGATTCACGACTGGGGTCCTGCCGGCCGGGAAGCAGTAGTGGTGGGGGCCGGCGCTGGTCCGTTTCCGCTGCCTATCTTTTCCACGCGTACCGCTGCGTTCTTGAAAATGGGTTGCTTGGAGACTGGATCCCATTCGGTAATCGTCAGCTCGTTTGCCGCCGTCGTGTGCTGTTGGCCATCGCTGTTGGTGCGGTCACCCTCCACGCCAACTCCAGCGTTCCCCCCGCCCCTGGCGTCCCAATATCCGTAGTGGAACGGGGCGAAGATGGTGCCCGGACGCACTCCGCTCACCCGTGCCGGCGCTTCGATAACTCCGCGCCGTGATGAGACGCGGACGATGTCCCCCTCCGAAATCCCAAGATCCCCGGCGTCCTCCACGGAGATCTCCACCCACATCCTGGGAGCGGCATCGTTCAGCGTCCGGGAGCGGGCAGTTTTTGTCCGGGTGTGGAAGTGGTAAGCGGTCCGTCCGGTGGTGTAACGGAAGGGGTAGTCGTCGTCGGGTTCTTCGTGGGGCGGGTGGTAGGGGGCAGTCTTAAGCCAGGCTCGGCCGTCCGGTTTCTGGGCGCGGTACGATTCCGGCTCCACTTCTGCCCCAGTCAATAGGTCGTGCCCATAGTTCTCGCAGTAATCGGGCGCGCTTGGAAAGTTGCCATCCGTGTACAGTCGGGTGACGCCGTCGGGGTTCTCCTCATTGCATGGCCAAGGAATTCCGCTGCCGCCCCGCAACTTGGCATAGCTCAAGCCGGTGTAGTCGCAGGGCCGCCCGCGTGAGCAATCCTTCCACGCTTCGAATGCCGACTCGGGACCGTCCCACGTGAGTAATGGATGCCCATCCAAAGTGCTGAATTCCATTCGGCGCGAGTAATCGAGGAAGATGTCCAGGTCGGCGCGGGCGTCACCAGGAGGTTCCACGGCTTTGTCAGAAAGATGGACTACGCGCGAGGCGTTGGTGAACGTGCCCGTCTTTTCTCCCCAAGCCGCGGCCGGCAGCACAACGTCCGCCAATTGCGCCGTCTCGGTCAGATACAAATCCTGCACCACGAGGAAGAGGTCCGGCTTGGACAGGATCTTCCGGATCCTCGGCAGCTCCGGCATGGACACTGCCGGATTAGTGGCGGAGACCCAGAGAAAGTTGATGGATCCTTGTTCGGCATAACGGAAGATTTGCATCGCGTGCGTCGGCGGGGCCCAGTGGGGAATGACGCTTGGATCCACGTTCCATAGGCTGGCGAGTTCCTCGATGTGCCCTTGATTCCCCCAGTTACGGAAGCCTGGGAGGTCGCCGTCGGCCCCGCATTCCCTGTTGTTCTGGGCAGTTGGCTGGCCGTTCATCTGCAACAGCCCTGCGCCACGACGGCCTAGCATGCCCCTGAGCAGGTGCAGGTTGTTGACTTGGCAGGAGGATGCCGTGGCTTGGGAGGACTGATAGAAGCCCTGCAGGACTGTGGACAAAACGTTGTTGGAGGTGCCGAATATCCGCGCCGCCTCCCTGATGTCGTCGGCGTTGACGCCGCAGACCTCCGCGGCGGCCTCCGGAGTCCACTCCTGAACGGCCTCCTCCAACTCGTCGAAGCCGATGGCATGTTTCCGGACGTACTGGGGGTCGTGCCAGTCATTCTTGAGGACCTCGCGGATCAGGGCATGCATAAGGGCCAAGTTGGTCCCCGGACGAACTGCCAGATGAACGTTAGCGTAGCGGGCCGCCTCCGTGTTTCGGGGGTCCACGCAGACCAACTTAGGTGGCGTCGGGCCTGCTAAACGGTCAAGGATGCGGGACCAAAGGACGGTTTGTGTTTCCGGCATGTTGTGGCCGTACAGGAAGATGGCATCGCAAGAGTCGATGTCTTCATAAGCGCCTGGCTGCCCATCAGCTCCGAACGTCTCTTTGAGGGCAGATGCTGCCGTGGCAGTGCAGAGCCGGGTATTGCCGTCCATGTGAGGTGTCCCAATCCCGGCCTTGCCTATGACAGCCAGTGCATAGTATTCCTCCAGGAAAAGCTGCCCGCTGGTGTAGAAGCCGTGGCTCAACGGCCCTTTCGACACCAAAAGTTCCCTGCTGCGCGCAACGACCCTGCTCATGGCCGTATCCCAATCCGTCTCCACCAGATGGCCACCCTCGCGGATCAAGGGACGGGTGAGACGATCCTTATGGGCGACGCCCTGCCAACTGGCGAACAGGCCCTTGGGTCCTAAGCGTCCCTTGTTGATCCGGTCCGCGGAGCGGCCCCGAATGCCCACCATCAGGCCGTCCTTGACGGCGATATCGCACCCACAGCCGTTGCTGCACAACACGCAGGCAGACTGGACCCAATGGTCGACGTCGTCCTCCGTGAGTCCTGCTTCCAAGGCGAAATCGACGCGGGCCGGCCATTCGTCTCCTCCCGCGAACGGCGTCCTAGTGCCCCAGATATCGGTAATTCGATCCGCCATCGCCCACCTCAGCTGTTGAACCAGTCCGGTTCTCAACGAATATCAGGATGCTTACAGTTAGTCCATAGGCCGGATCAGCCGGGTGGGTTGCCTGGGTAGTTGGTTTCTTGAGCTTTTCCTGATCATGTCCTGATCGAACACCTGAGTGGTTCTTGA
>NZ_JARVTA010000025.1:0-1030 GCF_030208915.1 Arthrobacter sp. efr-133-TYG-104 | reverse complement strand
TACGCCAGGGGCAACCGTACTGAGAAGGTCCGGATCCTTGATGAGCTCGTCGAGCTGACGGGGTGGAACCGCGATTACGCCCGGCGGGCGTTGCGAAGAGCGCTGGAGCTGCGGCCCGTGCGAGCCCGGCCGGCGCCCGCGCCGGTGTATGGTCCGCGGATCGTGGAGGCGTTGGTGGTGTGTTGGGCAGTGTTGCGGGCCCCGGCCGGGAAGCGCCTGGCCCCGATGCTGCCGGTGTTGGTGCCGTTGCTCCGCCGTGACGGCGAGCTGTCCTTGGACGATGAGGAAGCTGCGTTGTTGATGCGGATGAGTGCAGCCACTATCGACCGGAAACTGGCCCCGGAACGGGCGAAGTTGGTACTGCGGGGCCGGTCCCATACCAAGCCGGGTTCGTTGCTGAAGTCACAAATCCCGATCCGGACCTGGGCCGAGTGGGACGACGCGGTCCCGGGTTTCGTGGAGATCGACCTGGTCGGGCATGAAGGCGGCGTGGCGTCCGGACAGTTATGTTTCACGTTGACGGTCACCGATATCGCCACCGGCTGGACCGTGAACAGGTCCGTGCCAAACAAGGCCCAGAAATGGGTGTTCGAGGCCCTGCAATACGCGATAGGCAGGTTCCCGTTTCCAATCGTGGGGATTGATTCGGACAACGGCACCGAGTTCATCAACGACTACCTGCTCGAGTACTGCCACGCCCAACAGATCACGTTCACCCGCTCCCGGCCAGGGAACAAGAACGACGGTGCTCATGTGGAGCAGAAGAACTGGGCCAGGGTCCGGGAGCTCGTGGGCTACTACCGCTACGACACCTCGACCGAACTGGCGAAACTCAACGAGATCTGGGACCTGGACGCCGTCTTCACGAACTATCTTCTGCCGCAACAAAAGCTGGTTTCGAAGACGCGCCACGGCGCGAAGGTCATCAAGAAACACGACCAGGCAATCACCCCACACCAGCGTGCCGCCCACCACCCCGAGGTCCGAAAACGGGCAGTCATCGGCATGAACGCCCAACTTAAACGGCTCA
>NZ_JARVTA010000024.1:0-84752 GCF_030208915.1 Arthrobacter sp. efr-133-TYG-104 | reverse complement strand
TGCACCCGGGAGGGTGTGGGAGAGTAGGACACCGCCGGACAACCATTCAACCGGGCAGCCCCGACCACACGGTCGGGGCTCCCCGCATTTAACACCCAAAACACAACCGGTATGCCCGGGCCATCAGCGCCCAGGCAGCACCGAACCTAGCCCGAGAAGAACTCGGACAGCTCCGTGATCAGCTTGTCCGGGGCCTTGTTCGGCCCGTCGTGCCCAAAGCCGGGGAGGATGGTGTAGCTGGACCCGGACAGGACATCGTGGATCTGGCCGCAAGCGACGCCAAAGTAGGCGGGGCTCTTTTCGCCCACCACGATCAGGGTTTCCAGGGGGAGCTCCAAGAAGGGCTCTGCAGGCATGTCCGCCGCTATGACAGCCTTGATCTCACGGACACCGCACGTCATCAGCTCCCGCATCTGCTTGCCCAAGGGCGTACCCGCAGCAAGCTTCGTTGCCAAGGTCAACATAGAGAGCGGCATGCGCGCGAAGGCGCCGCCGGTTTCGACGCCCTTGATCAGCACGGCCAGGCCGCGATCGTAGTCTCCAGCCGCCGTCGCCCGTTCATATTCGGGCGTCCAGTCGGCCTTCACACTGTGATTGACGGATACTGCGGGGTCGTAGACCGCGAGCCGTTCCACGGGCAGCGTACGGGCTGCATGGAGTGCCACGGCGCCCCCGAAGCTGTGCCCGAAGACGTCTGTGCTCGAGGTGTGCTTCATCACCGCGTCCAAGTCACGGATATCGGCTTCAAGGGTGTAATCCTCGGCCTGTGGGGATGAATCACCGCGGCCGCGACGGTTGAAAGTGTGGACTGGCCGGCCGAGCGCTGTGCTGAGTTTCTGCGCGAAACGCGTGTAATCGGCAGCAGTAACTACGGACGCTGGCACAACAACGACGCCGGAACCTTTCGTTGCCAGGTCACCACCGGTGGTGAGTACTTCGAGGTGTCCGCCGTCCGGGGTGATGATGATGTCGCGCGTCATGACTTGAGCCTATCGGAGCCACCTGACTGCCGACAGCCGCCCCGCTCCTATGTATATAACCGTTCAGGCCCTGAAGTAGTCCGAAATGTCCGAGACAAGTTCCTTGACCGCCGCGGGGACGGATCCGTGGAAGCCTTTGGGCGATACTTCCAAGGTGCTCCCCGGGACGGCACGGTTCAGTCGGGCGGCGGTGACTTTGTAATACTCCGGGCTCTTTTTGCCCACCATGAAATGCGTGCCGCGGGGGAGAACGGAGAAGTCAGTACCGGAAGCTTCGAAAGCGGCTTGCAGTTCGCCGACGCCGGACGGCAGTAGTTCACGGAACACCTTGTTGACCTTGGTGCGGGAAACCACCGCCATCAGCCCAGCCAGGACCGGCTCGGGAACGCGGGCAAGGGCCGTTCCAGGGTTCATGCCACGTTTCATTCGGACCATGGCGCGGTTGATGTCGCCCTTGTTGACCGCGTCGGCAAAGCCTTTCAACCAGTCCGTGTCCATGCTTCCGTCGATGTTCACAGCGGCGTCGTACACGGCGAGCTTCTCCGGTTGGTGGCGCGTGCCGGCAAACGCGTGCGCAGCGTTTAATGCCACGGAACCGCCGAGGCTGTGACCCAGGATGTTCCGTGCCCCGGTGGCGTCCATGATGGTGCGCACATCGGCGATCTCGGTTGCCATGGAGTAGTTGTGGGGTTGGTCCGTTGACTTTCCGCGGCCCCGGCGATCGTAAACGTCTACGGCCCAATCGTTCCCTAGTCCTTTGGTCAGGGCCACGGAGAACGGCCGGTAGATGAGCGCGGTGAGGAACGCGCCTCCCACGATCACTACCCGTCGATCGCCGGGTGCGTGTTGGGCGCCGTAGCTGTATAGGGCAAGCCTGCCGCCGTCGTGCGTCTTGATCTCGCGTTCCTTCACCGGAACATCTTAGGTGGCTGCGGCGGCTTCTCCGGGGATGCGGTTCCCGGACAGGAACCGGGCCACACGTACGGCCAGGCGCCTCCCCGGGCGCAGCGGGCCTTCATGAAACTGGAACGGAACGATCGCCAACTCGATGGCTGGGACCGCCGCGGCCAAGGCGCGGCCCGTTTCGGCGAAATATGCCGGGCTCCAGCCGCCGCTCAGCATCAGGGTGGGGGTGGTAAGGCCCATGAAATCCTCCAGCGTCCCGTCGGCGGCGAGGACTGCGCGCATCTCGACGACGGCGGTAGGCAGCAGCGACCGCATCTCCAAGCCCAGCCGCGTCCGTGCCGAGAGGACACTGAGCGTCCTCAGAGCACCCATGGGCAGGTATGAGATGGGACCAGCGGTTCCCAGGCCTTGGACGAGGTGCGCCCAGGCATTGTCTAGCTGCCCCGCGGTGACAGCAGCCTCCAATTCGGGGCGCCAACGGCCGCTGAGGCTTCCGGCGAGGGACACCGCAGCGTCGTAGGTGACCAGCCGGCTGATCTTTCCGCGGCGGGCCGCCTGTAAGCCCACGAAACCGCCATAACTATGGCCAATGACATCCGTGGACCCGGTCTTGTCCATCACTGCGTGCAGATCGGCGATCTCGGTCTCCACGGAATATCCGTGCGGCTGCGGCGCAGAATGGCCGCGGCCCCGCCGGTTGTAGGTGTGGACTGGGCGCTCCAGGAGGAGGCTCATGGTGCGCGCGAACGGCCAGTAAAGGGAATCAGTCACCAACGTGCCGTGGACAAGCACGACGCCGGGCGGTTCAGTGGGTGCCTTCGAGCCCGGAAGGGAAGCACCCGACGCAGCCCGGAACGTGTGCACTTCGAGGTGGCCACCGCCGTCGTCCGTTTCAACTGTCCATGTCTCCACAGGGTGAGTCTATGCCCGGGAAATCAGGGCTCGTAATCACCGGTAAACTTAAGGACTGTGACTTCCGCAAACACCACCGCCCCCAGCACTTCCGCAGAGCCCCTCGATGCCAGCGAACAAATGCGCATCCGCATGGACAAGCGTGCCAAGCTGCTTGCCCGCGGCGCGGAGGCCTACCCGGTGGCTGTGGAGCGGACACATTCCCTTAGTGAAATCCGCGAAAAGTATGCGCACCTTGAGGCCGACGAAACAACCGGCGACGTCGTAGGCGTCACCGGCCGCGTCGTGTTCGTGCGCAACACCGGCAAGCTGTGCTTCGCCACCCTTCAAGAAGGTGGTGTTGACGGCAAGGGAGTGCGCCTCCAGGCAATGCTGAGCCTGGCCAACATCGGTGAGGAATCCCTGGCCGATTGGAAGGCCCTGGTAGACCTTGGCGATCACGTCTTTATCAAGGGCGAGGTTATTTCCTCCCGCCGAGGCGAACTCTCCGTCATGGCCGACTCATGGTCCATGGCTTCAAAGGCGCTCCGCCCGCTTCCTGTGCTGCATGCCGAGCTGAACGAGGAAACGCGGGTCCGGCAGCGTTATGTGGATTTGATGGTCCGCGAAGAAGCGCGCGAAATGGTCTACAAGCGAGCTGCGATTACGCGCTCGGTGCGGGACACGTTGGATCGCCACGGGTATGTGGAGGTTGAGACGCCCATTTTGCAGTTGGTTCACGGTGGCGCTACGGCCCGGCCCTTCGAGACCCACATGAACGCCTTCGACCAGAAAATGACGCTCCGCATTGCCACGGAACTATTCCTCAAGCGGGCCGTGGTGGGCGGCATTGACCGTGTCTATGACATGGGCAGGGTTTTCCGTAATGAGGGCGTGGACTCCACGCACAGCCCCGAATTCACCACCCTTGAATGCTATGAAGCGTGGGCGGACCAGTTCGTCATGGCCGAGCGTATGAAGGAAATCATCCTGAATGTCGCCGACGTCGTTGGTACACGAACCATCCAAACCGAGTCCGGTGAAATAAACCTCGACGGCGAATGGGCTTGGGTTTCCGTGTACCCGGGTCTCTCCGAAGCCGTGGGCCAGGAAATAACGCCTGACACCACGGTGGAGGAATTGGTGGCCCTCGCTGCCAAACACCAGGTCAAGGTGGACTCCAAGTGGGATGCCGAGAAGCTGGTGGTTGAGTTGTTTGGCGAGATTGTGGAACCGACACTGCTCAACCCCACCTTTGTTTACGACTACCCGCCGTCCGCCCAGCCTTTGGCCCGCCCTCACCGGGAAGACGGGCGCTTGATCGAGGCGTGGGACTTGATCATCGGCGGTATGGAGCGCGGTACGGCATTCTCCGAGCTGATCGACCCCGTGATCCAGCGGGAACGCCTTACCGAGCAGTCGCGGCGTTCGGCCGCAGGAGATGACGAGGCCATGCAGTTGGATGAAGACTTCCTGCGTGCACTTGAGTACGGGGCGCCGCCAATGGGGGGTATCGGGTTGGGCATCGACCGCTTGGTCATGCTGTTCACCGGTGCGGGCATCCGTGAAACCATATTGTTCCCCTTGTTGAAGCCCGAAGGACATTGATCATGGATTACATCGCAGTTCTGGCGCCCTCAGTGGTGGTTGGATTGATCTTCTGGTTCGCCATGAAGTCGATCTTCAATGCCGACAAATCCGAACGCCAAGCCGAGGCACGGGCGCAAGCTGAAGCCGATTTGGGAAATTCAGGCCCAGCGCCGCAGGGCCCCACCACTAAATAGCCCAAAATTCGCAAGGGCCTTAACGGGAATCCAAATGTGCCTTTGACGTGTGCCGTGGGCGTGAACGATAATCAGAAATACGGAGTCGGGGGAATTTCTGATTATCCAACCCTCCAAAAGAGAGGCTACTCATGGCACAGAAAGTAAAAATCATCCTCGTCGATGACCTGGATGAAGGGGACGCGGACGAAACGGTCCGCTTCGGCTTGGACGGCGTGAGCTACGAAATGGATCTGTCCACCGCCAACGCTGCATCATTGCGCCAGGCTTTGGAACCCTTCGTTGCCAAGGCCAGGAAAACATCCTCGGGCCGTGCCACGCGCGGCCGTGCGACCACTCCGCGCAACCAGGATTCAGCGCAGATCAGGCAATGGGCTCGTGACAACGGCTACACGGTCAACAGTCGCGGACGTATTCAGGCTGAAATTCAGGAAGCCTACCAAAAGGCAAATTCCTGATTCACCGCATGAATGCCCCGGCACACGGTGCCGGGGCATTCGGCTTTAACTTCCGAAAGTGCGTTGCCGCTCGTCGCCAACCTAGGAATTTCCTGTGAATCCCGGTGCTCGCCACCGATGAATTGCTCCTATATACGGTGACGTTAGGCCTGTAGGAGCCATCCGAATGCGATTTGGGAATGCCCGGGCGTGACAGGCGCGCGCCGGCGCAACCCGGCGCCCGAGGATCCCACCGTCCGCCGTCCGGGGTCAAGGCCTCCAGCGCGATTTATTCCAGCGCCGGCCCATGTTTCCCCTGTGGCGAACACGCCCCAAAAGTGCTGCTCCTCCACGTAGAGTCAAAGTACGTCGTAGCTAGGAGTGTGGCGAAATGTTTGAGAGATTTACGGACCGTGCCCGTCGCGTGGTCGTCCTTGCCCAAGAAGAGGCACGGATGCTCAACCACAATTACATCGGTACCGAGCACATCCTCTTGGGTCTGATCCACGAGGGTGAAGGCGTTGCAGCCAAAGCGCTCGAGTCCCTGAGCATTTCGCTCGATGGTGTTCGGGAGCAGGTACAGGAGATTATCGGCCAGGGCCAGCAGGCTCCATCCGGTCACATCCCCTTCACCCCCCGCGCCAAGAAGGTGCTGGAGCTCTCGCTCCGCGAAGCACTGCAGCTCGGCCACAACTACATCGGCACTGAGCACATCCTGCTCGGCTTGATTCGCGAAGGCGAAGGCGTGGCAGCCCAGGTGCTGGTCAAGCTTGGTGCAGACCTCAACCGGGTCCGCCAGCAGGTTATCCAGCTGCTCTCCGGCTACCAGGGCAAGGAAACCGCAGGCAGCGGCTCCGGCCAGGGCCAGCCGGAAGGTACCCCTGCCGGTTCTGTGGTGCTTGACCAGTTCGGACGCAACCTGACCCAGGCTGCCCGCGAGAACAAGCTCGATCCTGTGATCGGCCGCGAGCAGGAGATGGAGCGGGTCATGCAGGTCCTGTCCCGTCGCACCAAGAACAACCCTGTGTTGATTGGTGAGCCCGGCGTGGGTAAGACCGCCGTCGTCGAAGGCCTCGCCCAGGCGATCGTCCGCGGCGATGTACCGGAGACCATCAAGGACAAGCAGCTGTACACGCTTGACCTTGGTTCGCTGGTTGCCGGTTCCCGGTACCGCGGTGACTTTGAAGAACGCCTCAAGAAGGTCCTCAAGGAAATCCGCACCCGTGGCGACATCATCCTGTTCATCGACGAGATCCACACCCTCGTTGGTGCCGGTGCTGCCGAAGGCGCCATTGATGCTGCGTCCATCCTGAAGCCAATGCTTGCCCGCGGTGAACTCCAGACCATTGGTGCCACCACCTTGGATGAGTACCGCAAGCACATCGAAAAGGACGCTGCACTGGAGCGCCGTTTCCAGCCGATCCAGGTCAAGGAGCCCTCCGTCGCCCACGCGATCGAGATCCTCAAGGGCCTGCGTGACCGCTACGAGGCACACCACCGCGTAACGATTACCGACGGCGCCCTCGCCTCAGCCGCGCAGCTGGCCGAACGCTACATCTCGGACCGCTTCCTTCCGGACAAGGCTATCGACCTGATCGATGAAGCCGGTGCACGGCTGCGCATCCGTCGCATGACTGCTCCTCCGGAGCTCAAGGCCATGGATGAGCGCATTGCGGACGTCAAGATGGAGAAGGAATCCGCCATTGACGCCCAGGACTTCGAAGGTGCTGCCTCGCTGCGCGACAAAGAGCAGAAGCTCATTGCCGAGCGCGCCGAGAAGGAGCGCAACTGGAAGTCCGGCGGCATGGACGACATTTCCGAGGTTGACGAGGACCTGATCGCTGAAGTTCTTGCGAACTCCACGGGCATCCCGGTCTTCAAGCTCACCGAGGAAGAGTCCTCGCGCCTGCTCAAGATGGAAGACGAACTGCACAAGCGCGTCGTCGGCCAGGACGAGGCCATCAAGGCGCTGTCCCAGGCTATCCGCCGCACCCGTGCAGGCCTGAAGGACCCCAAGCGTCCGGGTGGCTCGTTCATCTTCGCCGGCCCCACCGGCGTCGGCAAGACCGAGCTCGCCAAGGCACTCGCCGAATTCCTGTTCGGTGAAGAGGACGCCCTCATCACCCTGGACATGTCCGAGTACTCCGAGAAGCACACGGTTTCGCGTCTCTTCGGTGCTCCTCCGGGCTATGTCGGCTACGAAGAAGGCGGCCAGCTGACCGAGAAGGTCCGCAGGCGTCCGTTCTCCGTGGTCTTGTTCGATGAAGTTGAGAAGGCCCACGCGGACCTCTTCAACTCGCTGCTGCAGATTCTGGAAGACGGCCGCCTGACCGACTCCCAGGGCCGCGTAGTGGACTTCAAGAACACTGTGATCATCATGACCACCAACCTTGGTACCCGCGATATCTCCAAGAGCGTGGCCACTGGTTTCCAGTCCGGCACGGACACCCAGACCGGCTACAACCGGATGCGGGCCCGGGTCACGGAAGAGCTGAAGCAGCACTTCCGCCCCGAGTTCCTCAACCGCGTTGACGACGTCGTGGTGTTCCCGCAGCTGACCCAGGACGAGATCATCGAGATCGTGGACATGTTCGTGGCCCGCTTGGAGCGTCGCCTCAAGGACAAGGACATGGGCATCGAGCTCACCACGGCCGCGAAGGTCCTCTTGGCTACCCGCGGTTACGATCCCGCAATGGGTGCCCGGCCGCTGCGCCGTACCATCCAGCGCGAAATCGAGGACCAGCTGTCCGAGAAGATCCTGTTCGGCGAGATCCACGCCGGCGACATCGTGGTAGTGGATGTGGACGGCGAAGGGGATGACGCCAAGTTCACGTTCGCAGGCAACGCCAAGCCCCGCATCCCGGAGATCGCTCCGACTGCGTAAGGTATCAGTAAGGCATAACCGCATCAACACGGCGCCCCGTCTATTCCGCGAGGAATGGGCGGGGCGTTCGCGTTGGTGGTTCTAATCCATTATCGAAGTGAGGGTCAATGCGGGTGCTCATGGTTGCGCCGGGGACACGGGGTGATGTTGCGCCCATGGCCGGCTTGGGAAGCCGCCTCCAGGCCTTGGGCTACGAGGTGGCCATTGCCGCTAACCCGCCCTACGCCGGCCTGGTTCTTCAGTCCGGATGTGAGTTCAGGCCGTTGCCTGGTGACCTGGCTGAACTGATCAGGCACCCAAGGCCCGGGGCAAAAGAATCCCCAACGGACTTGCTGACTTTCTGGCGCAAGCTCGGCGAGTATATGGATAAGGCGGCGAACGGGACGCTGGCCGCGGTGGAAGCGGGCGCTGACGTCATCATGGCCAATTCAGTGTCGCCCTATGCCTACGACATTGCTGAGGCCTTCGGAATTCCCGTGCTCGGCGCCCACTTGCAGCCCACGGAACCAAGCACGGCCTACCCACCCGTGCTTATGGGCTTGGGCAGGAGTTTGGGCGCGGCAGGCAACAAGATCATCGGCGAACGCGCCGCTGCGGGCCCCGCACCTTATGACGCCCCCAGTGCGCGCATGCGTAAAGCTTTGGGCCTTAAGAGGCAAAGCCGAGCGGCTGCCGAGCGCCGCCGCAGGAACGCTCTGGCAACCATTCTCTATGGCATCAGCCCCACCGTCCTGCCGCGCCCAGCGGATTGGCACCCGGGCTTGGTCATGGCCGGCTACTGGTGGCCCGCTACGGGTCAACGCTGGCGGCCCTCCGCAAATCTGGTCGACTTCCTTGCCGACGGCCCGCGCCCGGTCTTCGTCGGCTTTGGAAGCAGCGCGGACATGGATCCCGATTTTATCCTCGAGGCCACCCGAAGGGCGGGCGTGAGGGCAGTGGTGCAGGGTGTGGATGAGGTGCTTGGTGATGACGCGATCGGCGTCGGAAATGTCCCGCACGAGTGGCTTTTCCCGCGCGTGGCGGCCGTGGTTCACCACGCAGGGGCCGGAACGACGGCGGCGGCCTTGCGTTCGGGGGTGGCGACTGTGGGCGTCCCGGTCTACACGGATCAACCGCTGTGGGCTTCCAGGGTTGCGGATTTGGGGGCTGGCCCGGCACCGATTCCCTATAAAAAACTCACTCCGGAGCGCCTTGGTGGGGCTATCGACCGGGCCGTCCTCACGCCGTCGTACACCGCTGAAGCCACGCAACTTGCGAAAAGGATCGCGACAGAAGACGGTACCGTCGCTGTGCTCAAGGCCCTCCGCCACCTCCCATCCAAGTATCAAGCGCAGCCCACATGAAGTGGAATATCTGAAAGTACTGTTTCACTCTGAGTGAACCGCGCTGTGATTGAAGCCACAATGAGTGTTGAATCTGAGCATGGAACCTGCTGATAACCCTGCCGCGGACCGCATCCCCGAAACGCCTTTCCACGACATGGACTACTACCTGTCCATCCCAAGGGTCAGCGGCCTGACGCTCAGTCCGGACGGCAAGCGCCTGGTTACCACCGTAACCACCCTGAATGGCAAGGGAACCGAGTTTTCCACGGCACTGTGGGAGGTGGACCCTTCCGGCAACAACCGGGCACGACGGATCACCCGCAGTTCCAAGGGCGAGGCAGGTGGGGTCTTCGCATCAACCGGGGATCTCTACTTCACGTCCTCCCGCCCCGCTCCCGAAGGCCCCGATCCCGAAAACCGCGAGGCCGACCCCGTCAACGGATTGTGGCTCCTGCCCTTCGATGGTGGAGAGGCCCGGTTGGTTCACTCCCGGCCCGGCGGCATCAGTTCCGTCATGGCCGCGAGTGCCGCCGACGCCATCTTCGTCAACGCCCCGGTGCTCGCCGGATCAACGGATGAAGAAAACGACGAGGAACGCCGCAAAATCCGCAAGGATCACAAAGTCTCTGCCATCTTGCACACCGGATACCCGGTGCGCTTTTGGGACGCCGACCTGGGCCCCGCGGAACCCCGTCTCTTCGCTGTTGAAGCCGGCGAAGCGATGGAGCCGGGGAAACCGTCCACCGTGGACAACACCGCGCCGATCCGGCTACGCAACCTGACATCCGGCGTCGGGGGTTCGTTACGCGAGGCCAAGACGGTTGTGAGCCCCGATGGCCGGACCATCTACACGAGCATGGCAAAAGCGCTCGCCAAGGCGGACAGCCGGCAGGTGTTGGCCGCCGTCGACGTCGCTAGCGGCGAAGTCAAGGTGCTCCTTGACCACGAAGGCATGAATTACTTCCCCGGGCCGGTCAGCCCGGACAACCAGTGGCTGGTGGTGGAGAGCGAAACTGACACGACGCCAACCCAGGCGCCGCAGGTGAAGCTGCACTTGCTCCGCGTCTCGGGCGGTGAGGCGGCAGGGGCCGGCACCGGAGACGGGAACGCGACCTTGGCCCCGCTGGCGCACCATTGGGACCGCTGGCCCAGCGCGCTTGGTTGGCTCCCGGACGGCAGTGCCATCTTGGCCACCGCGGACGACGACGGCGCGTCGCCGGTTTTCCGGGTAGACGTCACCGACGGCCGGGTTACGCGGATGACGGACGACGGTGCAGCGTATTCCGACGTCGTGGTTTCACCGGACGGACTGACGGCCTATGCTCTGCGTAGCTCGTACGAGTTCCCCCCGGAGGCGGTTCGGATCGACGTCGCCAGCGGCGCAGTTTCCCGGTTGCAGGGGCCCGTGGAGCGCCCGGGGTACCCAGGCAAGCTTGAGCGTGTGGAAACCACGGCCGAGGACGGTTCCCGCGTTCCCGCGTACCTTGCCCTTCCCGAAGGGGCCTCCGCGGAGAAACCGGCGCCCCTCCTGCTGTGGATCCATGGCGGGCCGTTGGGGTCTTGGAATGCGTGGACGTGGCGTTGGAACCCGTGGCTCCTTGTGGCCAGGGGGTACGCGGTACTGCTACCCGATCCTGCCCTCTCCACAGGGTACGGCCAGGACTTCATCCAGCGAGGGTGGGGGGAGTGGGGCAAGAAGCCGTTTACCGACCTCATGGCGATCACCGACGCGGTGGTGGCACGGGCCGACGTCGACGAAACCCGGACTGCCGCGATGGGTGGGTCATTCGGTGGTTACATGGCCAACTGGGTCGCCGGACAAACGGATCGGTTCAAGGCGATCGTCACCCACGCCAGCCTGTGGGCCCTTGACCAGTTCGGTCCCACAACGGACGCCGCCCAGTACTGGCTCAAGGAAATGACCACGGACATGGCGTTGGAGAACTCGCCGCACCTGAACGTGGCCAACATCAAAACCCCCATGCTCGTGATCCATGGTGACAAGGACTACCGGGTACCCATCGGGGAAGGTCTTCGGCTTTGGTATGAGCTCCTGTCTTCCTCGCAACTGCCTGCTGAGGAGAATGGGCAGGGCCCGCACCGTTTCCTGTACTTCCCGGATGAGAACCACTGGGTGCTGCAGCCGCAACATGCCAAAGTCTGGTACGGCGTCGTCGAGCACTTTTTGGCCAAGCAGGTGCTGGGTGAGGATGTGCCCCTGCCCGAGGAACTGGGCTTGTAACACCAAGAGGCGGAGGCCGGGCGGTAGCATCAGCGTCGCTAGTATGGGGTTGTGAATCCGACCTTCAGCCTCCGCCCTGCCCGCACCAGTGACGTGGCGGCCATCAAGAGGCTCGTGGCTCCCCTCGCCGAACAGCGGATCCTGATGGCCAAGGAAACAGTGGCTTACTACGAGAGCCTGCAGGAGTTCCGAATCGCCGAATCGTCCGACGGCGAAGTCATTGGCTGCGGTGCGCTCCACGTCATGTGGGAGGACCTGGCCGAAATCCGGACCTTGGCAGCAGCTGATTCCTGGCGCGGAAGGGGTGTGGGGCGCGTCCTGGTGGAGGACCTGCTGGCCGCGGCCAAAGCGATCGGAGTAAGCCGGGTTTTCTGCCTGACGTTCGAGGTCGATTTCTTCAAGCGCCACGGCTTCGAGGTCATGGCGGACCAGTCCGCGCTGGATCCCCAGGTGTACTCAGAACTGCTGCGCTCGCACGATGAAGGCGTGGCGGAGTTCCTGGACTTGGCCCGCGTGAAGCCGAACACCTTAGGCAATACCCGGATGATCAGGCAGCTCTAGCTTCAGGCTCCATTGGCTGCATCTCCTGCGTCGACCTTCGGCGCACTAAGGCCTACCGTGGCCTCACTGCCGGTAGTAGGGTCAGAGCACTAGCCACAGCACGCCCAGGAGCATCCCATGAAAAAGCTCATCAATGATCCACGCGCAGTGGTGGACGAGTCCGTCGAAGGTTTCGGCATGGCACACGCCGACATCGTCACCGTTCACGCCGATCCCAAATTCGTTGTCCGAAAGGCTGCGCCGGTAGCGGGCAAAGTCGCCCTGGTGTCGGGTGGAGGCAGTGGGCACGAACCCCTGCACGCGGGGTTCGTTGGCCTCGGAATGCTCGACGCCGCTGTGCCCGGCGCAGTCTTCACCTCACCTACCCCGGACCAGATCATTCCAGCCACCGTCGCAGTGGACTCCGGCGCCGGCGTCGTGCATATCGTGAAGAACTACACCGGTGACGTCCTGAACTTCGAAACTGCAGCCGAGATGGCACAAGCCGAAGGCGTGCACGTCCGTTCCGTGCTGGTCAACGACGACGTCGCGGTGGAGGATTCGCTGTACACGGCAGGACGCCGCGGGGTGGGCGGAACAGTACTGGTGGAGAAGATTGCTGGCGCCTCCGCCCAACGCGGCGATGACCTCGACGCCGTCACAGCGATCGCCGAGCGTGTGGTGGCCAACGTCCGGACAATGGGTGTGGCGCTGTCCGGCTGCACCGTTCCACACGCCGGCACGCCCAGTTTCGAACTCGCTGACGACGAAATCGAGATTGGCATCGGCATCCATGGGGAACCGGGACGGCACCGCATCGCCATGGAAAGCGCCGACGCCATCACCGACCGCCTGCTGGAACCGGTCCTGGAGGACCTCGCTCTCTCTTCCGGGAACAAAGTACTCCTGTTCGTCAACGGGATGGGTGGAACGCCGCAGAGCGAGCTGTACATCGTGTATCGGCGGGCGGCGCAGGTACTCGCTGAGCGCGGGGCTACTGTGGAGCGCTCGCTGGTGGGGAACTACGTCACCTCCCTTGAGATGCAAGGATGCTCGGTCTCCGTGTTGCGCCTCGACGACGAGATGACCAGGCTCTGGGATGCTCCGGTACACACCGCAGCGCTGCGTTGGGGCGCATAAACATGGGGCTCGGTGTCGAATGGGCCGTTGACTGGTTGAAGCTTTCGGCGAAAGCCATGGCTGAACACCGTGTGGAACTGATTGAGATGGACCGCGCCATCGGGGACTCGGACCACGGCGAGAACATGGACCGCGGTTTCCAAGCTGTGGTGCAGAAGCTCGAAGAAGCCCCGCCGGAGACCCCCGGTGCCGCCTTGAAGGTTGCTGCGATGACCCTGATGTCCAAAGTGGGTGGCGCAGCAGGACCCTTGTACGGCACGGCGTACCTCCGGGCAGCTACCTCGCTGGGGGATCTCACGGACGTTGATGCCGGGGCGATGGCCGAGGCACTTGCCGCCGCTCGCGACGGCGTGGTGGCCCGCGGCAAGGCGGAACCGGGCGACAAGACCATGGTTGATGCATGGACACCAGCCGTGGATGCGGCTCGCGATGCCGCGGCTACCGGAGGTCCGCTGGACGTCCTGGAAGCAGCAGCCCAAGCTGCGGAGGCTGGCGCCACGGCGACCGATCCTCTGGTGGCGCGTAAGGGCCGGGCCAGTTACTTGGGTGAGCGGAGCGCCGGGCATCGTGACCCTGGGGCAGCCTCCAGTGCGCTGATTCTGCGGGCGGCCGTGGACGCAGCGAGCTCGCCCGGCAGCGCGGGGACGGGCCCCGAATGACCGTAGGCATCGTGGTTGTCTCGCACAGCAGCAAGATCGCTGAGGGCGCAGTGGAACTGGCTGCCCAGATGGCGCCCGACGTCGGCCTCGTCGCCGCCGGGGGCACCGACGATGACCGTATCGGAACCAGCTTGGAGAGGGTGCTGGCCGCCGTCGAGCAGTCACTGGTTGATTCCGGCGGCGACGGCGTGGTGGTGTTGACCGATCTGGGTTCCGCGGTGATGACGGCGGAGTCTGCTGCGGAGTTCGCCAGCGACCCTGACGCGGTACACCTTGCCGACGCGCCCTTGGTGGAGGGACTCGTGGCTGCCGCCGTCGCTGCCCAAGGGGGAGCCGGTGCCGAGGAAGTCCGCCAGGCTGCGGAAGCCATCGGTTTCGGCGCCCATGGGTCGGTGCCGCGGCCGGGCACGGCGGACGAGCACGGCGTCGACGAGCACGGCGTCGACGAGCCCGACGTCGACGAGCCTGACGCGAGCGGTGATTTCAGGCTCATCAACCCCCTTGGTATGCACGCCAGGCCGGCCGCGAAAATTGCCGGTGGTTTGGCTGGTCTGGATGCGGACGTAACGGTCAATGGAGTGGACGGCGTGTCCGTCATGTCCCTCATGTCCCTCGGCGTGGGCAAAGGCTCTTCGCTGCATGTTGAGGCGCGGGGAAAGGATGCGTTAAAGGCTGTGGGGTACGTCGAACAGCTGGTTGCCGACGGCTTCGGCGAGCTGTAATTTTGGGGCTTTCCAGTCCAAACGTTGCTAAGTATCCTGATAAGTGATCTTGTAGAGGTACAAGGTTCCTACGACGAAAGAGGTGCGACATGGGTGCTGACGACAAGATGCAGAACGCTGGCGAGAAGCTCGGTGGTAAGGCCAAGGAAGCCGCCGGCAAGCTGACGGACGACAAGGGCCTCGAAGCCGAGGGCAAAGGCGACCAGGTCAAGAGCGACCTCAAGGGCGCTGGCGAGAAGGTAAAAGACGCCTTCAAGAAGGACTAGGAATGTGGACAGGGCCGCTGCGGTTGCAGCGGCCCTGTCGTGTTTTAGCCATGGTTTGCAGGAGCCATGCGTGGGATTTCCAACGAAGGATTCAGCGTGAATGTATTGGTGAAACTGTTCGGCATTGCGGTCAGCCTTGGGGCCGGAGCGATCGCAAACAAGACGCTTGAGGGTCTCTGGCAAAAGAAGACGGGAAAGCCTGCACCCAAGGACGGGACCGATCTTGACGATTCCCTTCCCGGCGTCCTGGTATTCGCCATTGTTTCCGCGGCCGTGGGCGCAGTGGTCCACGTCCTGACCCAACGAGGCACCAAGAGCGCACTGGCCCACATGAAGAAGACGGCGGACGAGGTTTAGCCATGGCGATTGCAAAGAACCCAAGCACGGTTATCGACTGCCCGGATGCGCCCGCACTGGCGGCCTTTTATGGCGAATTGCTGGGATGGGAAGTCACCGGCGAAGGGGACTGGTTGGATATCCGCCCCAGTGACGGCAGTAGTTGCATCTCCTTCCAGCAGGTGGACGTTTACCAGGCGCCTGTGTGGCCCGGCCAGACCATCCCGCAGCAGATGCATTTGGATGTATCCGTGGAGGATCTGGACAAGGGTGAAGAGGTTGTCCTGTCCTTGGGCGCGACCAAGGCCGACCACCAGCCCGGCGAAACGTTCAGGGTGTTCCTGGACCCGGCAGGGCACCCATTCTGCCTCTGCGCCTCCTGACGGGGTTTGCGCCTCCTGACGGGTCCTGATGGGGCCTAGCCCTGCTGGGCGGCCCATTCCTCGACACGGCGGTTGCTTTCCTCTTCTGAGAGATCCTCCACGCGAGTCATGACGGACCAGCGGACGCCGAACGGATCCCGGATGCTTGCGTAACGGTCTCCGGAGACAAACGTGGTCAAGGGTTCCCGGATGGTAGCGCCTGCTTGCTCCGCTTTTCGCACCAAACTGTCCGCATCGGGGCAGTACAAGCCCAAGGAGTAGCAGTCGTCCTCTCCGTCGGGGGCTGGGACTAGGTGGTATGCGGGGTTGGGTTCGCCGAGTTGAAGGTGGCCGTTTCCGAAGTCAAGCTCGGCATGGACCACCACTCCGCCCATTTCCGTGGCGCCTACAACCCGGGCACCGAAGACTTCGCTGTAGAAGGCGATGGCTTCCTTCGCATTGGGTACAGCAAGGAACGGTGTGAGGCTGGTCAGGCCGTTCGGAATCCCGTTGTTGGTGTGCTCACCGTTGGCGCCGGTTGTTGTTGTTTGGGTGCTTGTAGTATCTGTCATGAGAACCACGCTAGGTGCTGCCCGGTATCCAGCGCTTGGAGATTCGCGACAGCTTCAAGACTGTCCTCGGACGGGGGATGTGATGGAGGGATCCACCAAGGGAATCCTGTATCCGGCGCGGCTTCCAATTTTTAATCGTTTTCCTGTACCGACCCCGGTTGCGGACCTGGTGCAGTGGTTCTGGATTCCGGAATGGGACATCGAACCGGGCAGGACGTCCCGCCAACACCTCATCGCCTATCCGGCGTGCAACGTGGTGGTTGAACGCGAGGGTGTTATTTTGTCGGGGCCCACCACCCGCGCCGCGTACCGGGACTTGAGCGGGAGTGGTTGGGCGGTTGGCGCACTACTGCGCCCCGCGGCTTTGCCCCTCCTGGGCCGTGATCCAGCCAGCTTGCGGGACTCGGAGATAGAACTGGCCGCTGAGGACCTCCACCGGGCAGTGGCCGCTGCAATGGACTCGCACGACGTCGGCGGCCGCCACGAGCGGGCAGTAGGCGCCTTCGTGCAGTGGCTGGGCTCCCGTGGCCACGTTGCGTCCGAAGAGGCACTTCTCGCCAACCGGATGGTGGACCTTATAGCCACAGAACCGGAGCTGGTCCTGATGGAGGATGTCGCATCCCGCTTGGCGGTATCTCCCCGGACCCTCCAGCGGGTGGCCAAGAAGTACGTCGGTTTAAGTCCTTCCGCCCTGATCAGGCGTCGCAGGCTACAGGACGCGGCCGAGCGTGCCCGGTCCACTCCGACGGCGGACCTGGCCGCAATCGCCGTCGAACTCGGCTACGCGGACCACGCGCACCTCACCAACGATTTCCGCAAGTATCTGGGCTTTACGCCCAGTGGGTACCGGCGTTCCGCCGGCCAAACGTAGGGAGCCGCACGTCCCGTCCGGCAAACAAGCAGAACCGCTACGGGGCATAGGTGCGTAATATAGTAAGCATGCTTACAAGTGGAGAGCGATCCGGGCAGGGAGCCTCACCCTCATCAGCGGTGCCCGCAGAGTCAGCGCTTCTTGATAGGACGTTTAGGGTCAGCCTTATCCTGAAGGGCTTGGACGGTGTCCTGGAGCTGGTCGGCGGCGTCCTGCTGCTATTGGTCACGCCGCGCCAGATAGGGGATCTGGTCCGGTTTCTCACCCAGCACGAGTTGGCCCAGGACCCCAATGATGTTGTGGCCAACAGCCTTATTCATATGACGTCCAGCCTTTCGGCGTCGGCATCACTTTTCGGGGCGATCTACCTTCTCCTTCACGGATTGGTGAAGATCGTCCTGGTGTGGGCTGTCTTGAAGGAGAAGCTCTGGGCTTATCCGTGGATGATCGCTTTCCTGCTGGTCTTCATCGCCTACCAGACCTACCGGATCCTCGTCGCTTTCTCTTGGGGCATGGTGCTCCTGACCGCGTTCGACATCTTCATCGTGTGGATCACCTGGCGCGAGTACCGCCTTCAACGGATCCGAAGGGCGAACGCATAACAGTTGCAGCTACACCGGCAGCCGCAGCCCGTCGTCGTGCATCTCCGCCAAACCGTCACTTAGCAACCCGTCCAGCGCGCGTTCAAGCTGCTCCGGGGCGGTGTTGAGCCGGTGCAGCGCGGCGAGCGGGATCCCGACGCCGCTCGGTGCGAACCCGAGGTCCGCAGGTGCCTGCTCGAACATCGCAAGTGGGACCGGTGCCGCAGCTTCGCGCAGCACAGCCATCACGGCACCGCGCACCTGGCGGTCGGTGCCGTGCCAGGACTGGCCCTTGGGCGTGTACGACGGCGGCGGCTCGCCCGCTGCCACCCAGGCGCAGCTGGCGCGAACTGGACAGTCGGCGCACTTGGGATTGCGGGCCGTGCAGATCATCGCCCCTAGCTCCATGACGGACGCGTTCCAGCGCACAGACAGCGCCTGCTCGTCCGGGAGGAGGGCCTCTGCGAGGCGCATTTCCCTTGCCGTCAACGCCGGGGCGGGAAGCGCAGTCCCCGAAATGAGCCTCGCGTGGACACGCCGGATATTGGTGTCCACCACTGTTTCCCGGCGACCAAAAGCAAAGGCAGCGACGGCCGCGGCTGTGTAACTTCCCACGCCCGGCAGTCCCAAGAGCTCGGAGTAGTTGTCCGGCACTGCGCCCCTGTGGAAATCGCGAATGGCGACGGCGGCAGCGTGCAACCTCAGCGCCCGCCGGGGATAACCCAGCCGGCCCCAGTGCCGTACAGCTGCCCCGGAAGGTTCTTCGGCAAGCCGGCTTGGTGTGGGCCACCGTTCCATCCATTCCCGCCAGACGGGGAGCACCCGGACCACCGGGGTTTGCTGGAGCATGACCTCGCTGACCAGGATGCCCCACGCGCTGCAACCGGGTTCCCGCCACGGGAGGTCACGAGCCGCCTCGGCGAACCACTGATCCAACGCGTCGTGGAGCTTGTGAAGCTGATCGGCGTGGGGGATAGGGTCTGGAAGTGTCATACTGCGTCCACTCTAATCGAAGCGTGCGGCAGGACATTGCAGCCGATTGGGGCCGTGCGGCGTGTAGGTTAGGTGCCTGGATGGAGCCACGCCTAGCCTAGAGTCATGGTCAATCAGGGTAAGCAGCAGTCGAGCGCGCGCTCATCAGCGTCGGCTAAGGGTGCTGCCCGCGGTTCGTCTGCCGCAGGGACTCCCACCAAGCGTCGGCCCCCGAGCCCGGCGGTGTACCGGCGTCGGAGGTTGGTTGCGCTCATTGCATTGCTGGTGGTTCTCGCGTTGCTCGTGGCCGGGGTGATGGCTGTAAGCCGTGCCCTTGCCAGCAAGTCCTCCCCTCAGGCGGTCAGCACGCCGGTGGCATCCGCAACAACGACGCCGGTGATCTCACCTAATGCATCACCAACGCCCAGTGCGTCCGCCTCGCCTGTCTGTGACCTCAACCTCATGAGCGTCTCGGCAAAGACGGACAAGGCATCCTATGGAGCTGATGAGAAGCCGGTGCTGACCATGACCGTGACCAACGGCGGGGCGGCCCCGTGCCAAGTCAATGTTGGTACGTCCCAAATGGAGTACTTGGTGATGAGCGGCTCGGACCGGATTTTCTCCTCGAAGGATTGCCAGACCGGGGCAGTGGACCTGATCAAGACCATCGAGCCCGGCAAGAGCGAGACCGCGAACTTCTCCTGGCAGCGCAACCGCACGGTGGAGGGCTGCGGAGTAGTCAACGCCAAGCCCGGTGGCGGCGGGGCGTATTACACGTTCGAGGCGCATCTCGGGAACAAGACCAGCCCCAAAGCCGTCTTCCAGCTGAACTGACGGCGAGGCTGAGGCTGCCAGACGGAGCCCGCCTAAAGGATCCTGCCAGAAGGAAGAGGAATCGACCTAGAGGAACCTGTCCAGCAGGCTGGCCTCAGCCATGCGGCTCAAGCCCTCACGGACAGTCCTGGCACGTTGATCTCCGATGCCGTCCACGGTCATGAGGTCATCGATGGTGGCGGCCATGAGGTTTTGAAGGCCGCCGAAGTAGTCCACCAAGCGATCGGCGACTGCTTTAGGCACCGACTTTAGTCCCGAGAGAAGCCGGTAGCCACGAGGTTGGACCACCGCGTCCAACTGCTCAACACCGCCGGCGAAGCCGATGATGTGGGCAATCCTGCTCAGATCTATCAGCTCTGTAGGCCCAAGGTTGAGGAGGGCCTGCACGGCGTTTTCGATGTCCTCCGGGCTGGCATCAGGATCCGAATAGTCCCGGATGATCACATCACTTCCGGGGCCACGGCTCATAGTGAGTTCGTCGACCTGCAGGGACAGCAGGCGCCCATCTTCACCGAGCTCCAGGACGTACTGGGCGATCTCCTCGGAGATGCGGCGCACCATCTCTTGACGTTGCAGGGTGACCGCAACATCCCTGACGGTAACCAAAGCTTCGATCTCCAGGGCGGAGAGGGAACTGGTGACTTGGTCCAGCCTTGCGCTGTACCGTTCCAAGGTTGCAAGCGCCTGATTGGCCCGGGCGAGGACTTTCTCGGAGCCTTCCAATACGTGGCGCAGCCCGTTGACGTACAGCGCGATGATCTGCATGGACTGGCTGACGGAAATCACCGGGACGCCGGTCTGGATGGCAACACGTTCGGCGGTGCGATGCCGGGTGCCGGACTCCTGGGTTTCGATACTGGAATCCGGTACCAGCTGGACTGCGGCCCGGACGATGTTGCTGGCATCCTTATCACAAATGATGGCGCCGTCCATCTTTGCCAACTCCCGGAGCCGCGTAGGCGAGAAGTCGATGCCGATATCGAACCCGCCGGAACAGATGGAGTCGATGGTCCTGTCAGCGCCCAAGACAATCAGTGCGCCGGTGCGTCCACGGAGGATGCGTTCGAGGCCATCCCGCAAAGGAGTTCCGGGTGCGACTCTGGCCAGAGTCGCTTTGAGCGATTCTTCCGGGCTCCGGGCCATAGGGTTTCCCTTCGAAGGTGCAAGCAATGGCTCGCAAACAAGCTGAATCCGGCATCCGAAGGACGTGAAGAAAATGCCCTGATGACGACTAGCACAATGATAGGGCTTCGCAGCACCGTTAACCGCACCAGCAAGCCTGAAAGTGGGTCATATCGTTATGTTCCGGACCGCCTCAAATGCTTAGCCGATGCGGTTAACGCATGGCCCATTCCGGACCCCTAACTGATCAGAAGTTCCAGTGCCTCGGCCAAGTGGCCCACTTCGCGCACGGAAAAGCCGTCCGGGATAACGCCGGCGCCGGCCGGACTTGCAGGAACGATTGCATGCGTGAAGCCCAGCCGGTGCGCCTCCTGGATCCGCTGGTTGATCCCGGGAACGGGGCGAACCTCTCCGGCCAGGCCTACCTCCCCGAACGCGATCAGCCGTTGCGGCAAAGCCTTCCTGGATTTCGCCGACGCAACAGCCAGTGCAACTGCCAGATCCGTGGCCGGTTCGCTGAGTTTCACCCCGCCCACCGTTGCCACATAGGAGTCGTCCTTGTGCAGCATGCAGCCGGCCCGCTGCTGCAGGACCGCCAAGAGCATGGCGACACGCGAGCTCTCCAAGCCACTGGTAGCCCGGCGTGGTTGGGCGTTGGCGCTCTCTGCCAGCAACGACTGGACCTCTGCCAGCAGCGGCCTCCTGCCCTCCATGGTGACAGTGATGCAGGTTCCCGAAACAGGCTCGCGGGTGCGTGAAACGAAGAGGCCGCTTGGGTCCGCAAGGCCCTCGATGCCGGCCTCGTTCAGGTCGAAACACCCGACGTCGTCAGTGGCTCCGTAACGGTTCTTGACTGCCCGGAGCAGCCGCAGCCTGGAGTGGCGCTCGCCTTCGAACTGGCAGACAACATCTACCAAGTGCTCCAACAGACGGGGCCCGGCGATGGCGCCATCTTTGGTCACGTGGCCCACGAGCAGCGTGGTCATGTTGCGCCGTTTGGCGGCGGAGATGATGGAGGCAGCCACTTCACGCACTTGCGAAACACCGCCGGCACTGCCTTCGACGTCCGCGCTGCTCAGCGTCTGAACGGAGTCTACGATCAGCAGTTTCGGCTCGAGCTTTTCCACTTGCCCGAGTGCCTGCCCCAGATCGGTTTCCGCCGAAAGATAGAGGGTATGGGCGACGGCGTCGATCCGTTCCGCCCGGAGCTTCACCTGGGCCGCCGACTCCTCGCCGGTGATGTAAAGGACGTCCTGTCCGGTGCGGGCGAACTTGGCGGCGACGTCCAACAGGAGCGTGGATTTTCCGACGCCGGGTTCCCCGGCGAGCAGGATGACGGCGCCAGGTACCAGGCCTCCGCCCAGAACGCGGTCGAGCTCGTCCACCCCCGTGGGCAGGAACGCCGCGGTGGTCCCATCCACCTCAGCGATCCGGCGGGCTGGCTCCAAAACTGTGGCGGCCGGCGTCGTGCGCGCTACTGTGGCGCCGTACTCCTCAACGGTGCCCCATGCCTGGCATTCACCGCAGCGGCCCACCCACTTGATGGCGGTCCAGCCGCATTCGGCGCACTTGTAAGCGGGTGTCTTGGAAGCACGTGAGGTCTTTGAAGCCATGGGTCCAAGGGTAGCCGCGGGGACTGACAGTATTAGCGGTCGGCCGATCTGCCGTAGCGCGCCGCATCCACGAAGACAGCGATACCAGTCACTCCAAGGGCGATTCCCATCGATGCGACCACGTCCGTGAGCCAGTGATAGCCCAGGTACAAGCGGCTATAGGCAACCAGGAGGGTGAGAATCAAGGCGCCCGCGAAAGCCAGCACCGCTTTAGCCCTGGTCCCTGAACGGGACACCAAGAGATACGCGAGGACCAAGGCAAAGATCCCGGCACCGAGCGTATGGCCGGACGGAAAGGAGAGGGCGTCATCGGGGCCCATGAGGAAATCGGCGGATGACGGCCTGGAGCGGGCAACATAATGCTTGATCAGCGTTGAAAGGATCACAGCCACCACCATGGAGCCAATGAGCAACGCGGGGCGCCACAGTTCACGCTTCCAGGCGGCCCAAATCAAGGCGATGAGCACCCCGATGACGGTCATCCACAGAGGCGACGTAACCGTGCTTAGGGCAGCCAACAACGCAGTTGCCACCGGGTTTCGGGAACCGACCATGAAGCTGTGTACGGCTACATCAGAGGTGGCCAGGCCGGTCCCGGAGAGAACGGAGGCAAACATCAGCCAAAAGATGGCGTCGCCGAGGAGCAGCAATGCGCCAGCCCAGAAGAACAGGGGGCGCTGCGGCAGCCGGAGGGCCGGGGCGGCGCGGAACCGGGTAGAAAGCGCAGAGATCATTGGTCTATCTTGCCCCACTACAACGCGTCTTACCTTGGAGCACGCTGGGAGCAAGCTGACAATGAACGCTTTCCTCTATGGGGCCGGAGCTGCCCTACAAAGGAGGCAAGACCGCGCGGGCTTCGTCCGGGTCCATTCCGCTGGCCTCAAGCAGGTCCACCATAAGTGGCCGGAACAGCATCACCACGGTCTCGCCCTCGAGCCTCTGGACATCAAGCATCTTGGGATGCAGGCGCGAAGCCACCATGCTCAGGTCATTGCGGGCGCTGCGAAGATGGGCGCGACGCGTCCCTTCGTTCTGCTCGGCCAGGCCTATGGTCATCTCATCGATGGCCGCAGCGGTCTCCTGAAGGACTTCGGAGATACTATCCACCGCCTCATCGGATAATGCCGCGTGGTTGATGGCACTGGTCAGCCGCCGGGCAAACACCCGGCTGTTGCGGAGGGCAAGGTCGATGTATTCCAATGACTGCTCCAAGCTGGCGAGCTCGTCCCGGTGCCTCCGATGGGCCGGGGCAAGGGTGGCAACTTCACCCGAGGCCCGGAGCGTTTGCCTCATCCGGTCCACCAATGGCTGGCAGTTACGCCCACGGATCAAGGCATGCCAGGCAACGGTGGAATCGGAGTTGATCAACGCCTTGGCGCACTCGCGCAGTACCTCCGCGAGCTCGTAGAGGATCTGCTCTACGTCTTTCCGTGGTTCCCGGCGAGGGTCTTTTGGCACCAACACGGTGACAAGAAGGGCGCACACGCCCCCGACCACCGCGTCCAAACTTCGCGTGAACGGGCCCCCCGCAGGCGCCGGCAACAACACCACCAGCAGCGATTGCAGGCCCAGCTGCGTAGTGAAAATGACCCCGCTGTCCAGGAACCTGGCAAGGAGGATGGAAAAAAGAAGCACGACGGCGGCCTGCCAGATTCCGGCGCCAATCCAATGGAGCAGGAGGTCGCCCACCACGATGCCCAGCGTGCAACCAATCCCGACTTCCATGACGCGTCGAAGGCGCGGATCACGGGAGAAACCGAGGGCGATCAACGAAGAGGTGGCGGCGAACAGGGGCCCCTGGTGTCCCAGCACGTATTCGGCAAAGGCGTAGGCGCCCACCGCGCAAGCGGTCATCTGGATGGCCGGCAGCAACGATTTCCGGCTTCGAACCAAACCGGTCCTTAAGCGGGCGCTCAAGAACCTCTTGCTTGCGGAGAGTCCTTTCGGGGCAGCCATGTGCTCCAGTCTATTTGCCCCGGCAGCCTATTTGGGCCCGGTCGATCCGGCCCGAGTCGATTGGACCGGTGCCTGCAACGATGAAATCCTGCGTGCCTCTTCAAGGTGCCACTCGCCACATAACCCAATGGTCCGCCGTCGTTCACCTTCTGTTCACCTTTCTCCACAAATCCCGTTACCTGCGCTCCTTACCTTCAGTAAAGGAACAAAAGGTCCCACAGCTCGCGCACGCCGAAATCTCCGTTCGGCCCGCATCAGAGAAATCCCTGGAAGGGGTACATCCAAGTGAAGGCAACTCGCTTCGGCCGCAACGCGGCAATCGCGGTCATCGCAGTTGGCGCTCTGGCGCTCACTGCTTGCGGTTCAGACAACGCAACGAACACTTCCGCTGCCACGCAGTCGGCATCCGGCGCCAAGGTTACCGGCACGTTGACCGGCATCGGCGCTTCCTCCACCGGCGCAGCAATGGACGCTTGGAAGGCCGGTTTCGCCACCGCCAACCCGGGTGCCACTGTTCAGTACTCCCCGGACGGCTCCGGCGCGGGCCGCAAGGCAATCATCGACGGTTCGGCGCAGTTCGCCGGTTCGGACGCCTACCTGACCGACGCCGAGCTCGCGAGCTCGAAGGCCAAGTGCGGCACCGACGGCGCCATCAACATCCCCGTTTACATCTCCCCGATCGCAGTGGCCTTCAACATCCCGAACGTCAAGGAGTTGAAGCTCGACGCCGTTACGGTGGCCAAAATCTTCCGCGGCCAGATCACCAACTGGAACGATCCCGCGATTGCCGCGCTCAACGCCGGCGTCACCCTCCCGGACCTCAAGGTCACCCCGGTGAACCGCTCCGATGACTCCGGTACCACCAGCAACTTCACCGACTACCTCTCGGCTGCCGCTCCCTCGGTCTGGACCGACAAGGCCGCCGGCGTTTGGCCTGCTTCCCTGAAGGGCGAGAACGCCAAGGGCACCTCCGGCGTCGTGAAGACCGTCACCGACACCCCGGGTGCTGTGACGTACGCCGATAACTCCGCCGTTTCCGGCAAGCTGGGAATCGCTTCCATCAAGGTTGGCCAGGACTTCGTGAAGATCTCCGCCGACGCCGCTTCCAAGGCTGTTGAAGCCGGCAAGCCCGTCTCCGGTCGCGCCACCAACGACGGTGCCATCAAGCTGGACCGCACCACCACGGCTGCAGGCGCCTACCCGGTAGTGCTCGTCTCGTACCACGTGGTTTGCACCACCTACCAGACCCAGGCAGTTGCCGACCTGGTGAAGGCTTTTGAAACCTACGTGGTTTCCGACGACGGACAGAAGACCGCCGCGGATGCCGCCAAGTCCGCGCCGCTCTCCAAGACGCTGCAGGACAAGGCCAAGGCTGCTATCGAAACCATCAAGGTCAAGTCCTAAGGTTTCCGATGGGGCTTTCCGAGCCCGGTTGCACACTGCTGATTCCCTGTCCCGCCCGGAGCGAACCGCTCAGGGCGGGGCAGGGATTCAGCCATGAAAAACCAGTTCACTGAGACTGAAGGATTCCGAAGTGACCACCAACTCCCTGACAACCTCCCGAAGTGCCGGACGCACTGGGGACAAGGTCTTCTCCACGGCCGCCATGGCGGCAGGTTGCCTGATTCTGGCGGTTCTCTTCGGAGTGGCGTTATTCCTGGTAGTGCAGGCGATTCCGGCACTCGTGGCACCCCCCGAGAGCATCCAAGGCGGCCAGGGCTTCTTCGCCTACATCGGCCCCATCGTGGTGGGAACACTCATCGCCGCGGTGATCGCCCTCGTCATCGCCACCCCCGTTGCCATCGGAGTGGCCCTCTTCATCTCGCACTACGCTCCGCGTCGGCTCGCCTCCGGGCTGGGCTACGTGGTGGACCTGCTGGCCGCGATTCCCTCCGTGGTTTACGGCGCATGGGGAGCCGCATTCCTGGCCAAGGAAATTTCACCCGCCTATGACTGGCTGGCGAAGAACCTGGGCTGGATCCCGCTCTTCCAAGGCCCCGCATCGGCCACCGGAAAGACCATCCTCACCGCGGGCATTGTCCTGTCCGTCATGGTCCTTCCCATCATCACGTCCCTCACCCGCGAAATCTTCCTGCAGACGCCAAAACTGCACGAGGAAGCGGCGCTCGCACTTGGTGCCACCCGCTGGGAAATGATCCGCATGGCCGTGTTGCCGTTTGGCCGCGCAGGCATTGTCAGCGCCGTCATGCTGGGCCTCGGCCGGGCGTTGGGAGAGACCATGGCGGTTGCATTGGTCCTTTCCTCCGGGGTGTTGACTGCCAGCCTCATCCAGTCCGGAAACCAGACGATTGCCGCGGAAATCGCCCTCAACTTCCCCGAAGCCAGCGGCCTGAAGGTCAACACCTTGATCGCCGCAGGTTTGGTGCTGTTCGTCATCACACTGGGCGTGAACATGATTGCCCGGTGGATTATCACCAGGCACAAAGAATTCTCGGGAGCCAACTAAATGACCGCCACAGTAGTCCGCAAGCGCTCTGCGCTCACCAAAGGCCAACTGCCCAAGTTCGCGCCATATGTTGTCCTGGTCATCGCTTTGGTGGTTGGCGCCGCGATCCTGGCGCTCATCGGGTTCAACGCTTTCGGTTGGGGCCTTGTGTCCGCCATCTTGTTCACCGTTGGCCTCGTTTCCTGGAGCGGCGCCGTTGAAGGTGCCCGCAAAGCCAAGGACAAGCTCGCCACCTGCCTCGTTGTTGGGGCTTTCCTGATTGCGCTCCTACCCCTGATCTCGGTGATCTGGACGGTGCTGGTCAACGGCATTCCCGGGCTCACCGCGCCCGGTTTTCTCACGACGTCGATGAATGGCGTTACCGGCGCGTTCGACAACAAAGCAATGGACGGTGGGGGCAAAGTCATCGGCGGCGTCTACCACGCCCTGCTCGGCACCCTTGAGATCACCCTCCTGGCAACTGTCATCTCCGTTCCCGTAGGCCTGCTCACCTCTATCTACCTTGTGGAATACGGCAACGACCGTCGGTTGGCACGCGCCATCACCTTCTTCGTGGACGTCATGACCGGCATCCCGTCCATCGTTGCTGGCCTCTTCGCCGCAGCGTTCTTCTTCGCCGTTGTTGGCCCCGGCACCAAGACCGGCGCCGTCGCCGCCGTCGCGCTTTCCGTGCTGATGATCCCTGTAGTGGTTCGGTCCAGCGAGGAAATGCTCAAGATCGTCCCTAACGAGCTCCGCGAGGCCTCCTACGCATTAGGCGTGCGCAAATGGCGCACCATCACCAAGGTGGTTATTCCGACGGCGATCTCCGGCATCGCGTCCGGCGTCACCTTGGCAATCGCCAGGGTCATCGGCGAGACCGCACCCATCCTGGTGACCGCGGGGTTCGCCACAACCATCAATAACAACGTGTTTGGCGGATGGATGGCATCATTGCCAACGTTCATCTACACGCAGATCCTGAACCCGACGTCGCCCTCCAACCCGGAGCCCTCGGACCAAAGGGCTTGGGGTGCCGCGCTGGTGCTGATCATCCTGGTGATGCTCCTGAATCTCGGAGCGCGCCTCATAGCCCGTCTGTTTGCACCGAAGACGGGCCGGTAGGTAGCGGGCTATCGCCTGATTGCCGGCCCTCCGATAAACTTCCAACCCTGAGGAACAAAGGAACACCATGTCCAAGCGCATCGACGTCAAAGACTTGAATGCCTACTACGGCAACTTCTTGGCCGTAGAGGACGTCAACATCCACATTGAGGCCAAGTCAGTAACGGCCTTCATCGGACCCTCCGGTTGTGGCAAGTCCACCTTCCTCCGCACCTTGAACCGCATGCACGAGGTCCTCCCGGGCGCGCGGGTGGAGGGTGAGGTCCTCTTGGACGGGGACAACCTTTACGGTCCCGGCGTGGACCCCGTCACGGTACGCACCCAAGTGGGCATGGTTTTCCAGCGGCCCAACCCGTTCCCCACCATGTCCATCCGGGATAACGTGCTGGCCGGCGTGAAGCTGAACAACAAGAAGATCTCCAAGGGTGCCGCTGACGCTTTGGTGGAGAAGTCCTTGGTTGGAGCCAACTTGTGGAACGAGGTGAAGGACCGCCTGGATAAACCCGGTTCGGGCCTCTCCGGTGGGCAGCAGCAGCGTCTCTGCATTGCCCGTGCCATCGCGGTCGAACCCCAGGTGATCCTCATGGATGAGCCCTGCTCCGCCCTCGACCCGATTTCCACCCTGGCCGTTGAGGACCTCATCAACGAGCTCAAGGACCAGTACACCGTGGTGATCGTGACGCACAACATGCAGCAGGCTGCCCGCGTTTCTGACAAGACCGCCTTCTTCAACATCGCCGGAACGGGAAAGCCCGGCAAGTTGATCGAGTTCGCGGACACCACCAGCATCTTCAACAACCCCAGCCAGAAAGCTACCGAGGACTACGTCTCCGGCCGCTTCGGATAGGGACCCGCCGTCGTCGTATTGACCGGTTAGCGCCGGACCAGCGGCGAGAACGCCAGTTCCAGAACGAATGCCGCGGCTGCCGCGACCACTGGCGTCGCTACCCAGAAAAACAGGATCCTACGGACCAGGCGCCTGTTGGTTCCGGCAAAGCGTTGGTTGGTTCCCGCTCCCAGCACGGCCGAGGTCAACGTATGGGTCGTGGAGAGCGGGAGGTGCAAGCCGATAGCGCCGATGAAGAGCATCACGGACGTGAGGGTTTGTGCCACGAAGCCCCTCAGCGGGTCCACCCGGAGGAGCTTGTAGCCGAGGGTGTGCGATATCCGCCAGCCGCCGAACAACGTTCCTGCCGTGAGCATGACGGCTGTCAGGAGCAGGACCCAGAGGGGAACCGCGTCCCCGCCCGTGAGACCGGCCGCCACGACCGCCAGGACTATGACGGCGGCCGTACGCTGCCCGTCCTGGAGCCCGTGTCCGAATGCAACTGCGGCGGCCGAAACAGCTTGGGCTCGGCGGAAGCGGCTGTTCACCACATTGGGTTGGCTGTAGCGGGCTGCCCACGTTACCGGCCACACCAATAAGTAGGCCCCAACAAAGGCAATGACGGGGGAGAGCAGCAGCGGCAGCACCACTTGGGCGAGGATGACGCCGTCGAATCCCCGGATGGAGTCACCGCCCACTAGCACGCTCGCAGTTCCTGCGCCGATCAGTCCACCCACCAGTGCGTTGGTGGAGGATAGGGGGATCCCGCGCCACCACCCGTAGATACCCCAGAGGATGCTGGCCACCAGGGCGGAGGCCAGCATGCTCAAGCCCCCGGCCCCACTGGGCAAGGTCACCCAGGACTGGGTGAAGGCCAGGATGAAGCTGCCGCTGAGCATGACTCCCAGGAAACTGAAAACTCCGGCCAACAGCACGGCAACAGACGGCGTGAGGGCCCGGGTCCTGGTAGACAGCGCGACGGCGTTGGAGACATCGCGGAAACCGTTAAGGAACGCGAAGCCGGAGGCGAGACCCACCACGAGGACAAGGAATACGACGGTCACCCTACGATTCCTTGACGATAATGCTGCCTACTTGGGTGGCAACCTTTCGCATATCCTTGGTGACTTCCACCAACTGGTTGGCGATGTCCCGATGGCGTGCGTACTGCGCTGATTTCATATCCTTGAGCATCTCCGCAACCCAGATGCGGTGAGTCCGTTCCGCGCGCTTGGCAAGCCTGAGGATCTCTATCCAGTAGTCCTCCAGCTCATCAAGGTCCTCAAGTTTCCGCATGGCGTCGACTGTCAGTTCCGCTTGGCGGCTGATGATCTCCAGTTGGTCCGCGGCCCGCTTGGGCAGCCTGTCCAGCTTGTAAAGAGCCACCAGCTCGCCAGCTGCATCGAGCTTTTCCATCGCTTCGTTGAGGTGCCGTGAAAGGGTGTACATGTCTTCACGCGGAAGCGGGTTCACAAAGCTGGTGCGCATATGCGTCATGAGCGCAAAGTGCAGGTCCAGGGATTGGGACTCGTGCTCGTGAAGCTGTTCGGCCAGGCGATCGAGCTCGTTGGAGGGTGTGCCCAGAATCTCCGAAAGGGTGCCGGTGGCGGCTACGATGACGCCAGCCATCTGCGCGAGCAATGCCAGCCCGGCAGGTTCCTGGGGAAAAAGGCGCAGCTTCATGTCACTTCCGGTCCGGGGACGGGTTGGCAATGGCCGCACCGACGTGCCGGCGGCCATTTAAGTGTCAACTTTACCGGTCCCGTGGCGACTGGTGCGAAGAAGCCGTTTGCAGTGCGCTGGGGCATAAAAATGGTGCCGAACCGGATACGCCTCTCGGCGGTAGGCCGCTCGAAGCGGCTGTAAGTTGAAGCCCGGGGGTTTCGCGGTTCGACACCAGTTTTAGTTTTCTACGTCGGCCCAGCTAAGTCAACATTGACACGTGGCGCTGCACGTGGGTAGGTTCAGCGCCCTTACTTCAGTCGAGCTCACCCAAGCGCCAAGCGTTCGCTGCATGTTCAAGGTCTTCAGCGGTCTTGACCAATTGATGGGAGTTGCGGGTCAGCTTGCTGGCGTGGCCCTCATTGCTGTGCTCCGCCCCATCGGCCAAGGTGGCCTGCCCCAGCGCAACCACGCGGCAGAACGCGGCGGATCGTTCCAGCGCGACGTCGAAATCGCCGTCGAACGCTCCAGACAAGATGGCATCAGCCATCGTTTTCATTTCGTCCGCGCCCGGCGGTTCGGCCGCGCCTGCTACAACGTTGGCAACCTGGGCAGTGTCCCGCCCGGCCTTGAAGTAGACAGAGATCCGTTCAGGGTTCTGGACGGTGGCCGCACGCAGGGCGTAGAGCCGCCACAGTGCGCCGGGGAGAGAGCGTGCGGGGCTTTCGGCCCACATCTCGGCGATGGCATCCAGGCCCTGCTCGTCAGCCAACTTCACCAAGCGATGGGTGACTTTGGGATCATCGCTGTCGCGGCCGCGGCGGACCAAGGCCTGGGCCGCAAGGTGGGCGGCTTCGGAGACGCGTGCGGGGTCGGCGCCACCGGCGAACGGTTCGAAGTCAATGGGTGCGAAGGGCTTGGGCTTGTGGTGCCTGTTTGCGCCGCCGTACGTAGGTGATCCTGGCTGTTCGCTCATGAGTTCACCGTACTCCTGTGCCCTGACGGGGTCGAGTAACGGTTATCCGGGAGCCCGGTAACCAGTCGCGGCGCCCGGTTCCATGGTGGGCTTGACCTTGGGGTACAGTATTCATGGCTGTTTCAACAGCTGGAGGGCCTTTAGCTCAGTTGGTAGAGCATCGGACTTTTAATCCGTGGGTCGTGGGTTCGATCCCCACAGGGCCCACCCTCCAAGTCCCCCGGAACCACACGGTTCCGGGGGATTTTTGTATCACCAGTGCCCTGGAAGACGGCATTTCGTGGCCATACGGGGGATCAGTCTCGGGCAGGTATCACAGATGTATGGTTGTGTTGACGGGGAATACCGCAGGACCCAAGGCGAGGAAGCCACGAGGGTGCATGTATGAACGAATACGAGGCTTCGCTGGTTATCAAGTCGGGAACGGAACTGCTGTCTACGGCTTCCTCCGATCCCCGTTCGGAGGAAGGATATGCGGCGGTCAAGGCCAATATCTCCGAAGCACTCGAGCGCATAGCGGAAGCTCTTGGCAACTTTGAAGCAAGTTCAGGAGTGCCCAGCCGTTCGACCGGTTGGGTTCAGGACCTTCGCCGGATAGCGGACGACCTGGGGGAATGACAGGGCTGAAACGCCGATGACGGCCCTTGCCACTGATTAAACGGTACGGACAGCATCCGCTGGACGGCTCTGGGGCCCTGGATTCGGTGGATAGCTGTATCGTTCGAAGTCAGGAACCTTTCGGTTCCGCTACAGGAGCAATCATGGCTGACAAATCCCCCCGCCAAACAGCATCCAAGAAATCCGCCAAGAGCATCAAGGAAAAGCGCGCCGATAAGAAGGCCGCCGAGGCACCCGCCAGCTCACTTGATAAGGCCACTGCCGCCAAGTCCACAAGCCCGAAAAAGAAGTGACCGGTATGACCGGTCACCTCACCCTCGGCGTCCTCTCCAGCACGCGAAAACCTGACGAGCGGCGCCTGCCCATTCACCCGCTGCACCTCAAGCGCATCGCCCCCGAAATCCGGCAGCACCTCATTTTTGAGGAAGGCTACGGCGACCGTTTCGGCATGTCGGACTCCCATCTGGCCCCACTTGTGGGGCGCGTCGTCCCGCGCGCGCAATTGCTGGCGGAGGCCGACGTCGTCCTCCTTCCCAAACCGCAACCCGACGACCTTTCGGAACTACGTGACGGGCAGACCCTTTGGGGCTGGCCGCACTGCGTCCAGGACCGCGCCATCACCCAGATAGCAATCGATAAGAAACTCACGCTGATCGCCTTCGAGGCGATGAACCACTGGGCCAGCGACGGCGGATTCGGGCTGCACGTATTCCACAAGAACAACGAACTGGCCGGCTACTGCTCCGTGCTGCACTCCCTGGCCCTGACCGGCTCCACCGGGGACTACGGCCCGAGACTCAGCGCCGTCGTCATCGGGTTCGGCGCGACCGCCCGCGGAGCCGTCACGGCCCTCAATGCCCACGGCATCCATGACGTCCAGGTGCTGACCAACCGCGGGGTGGCCGCCGTGGGTTCGCCCATCCATTCGGTGCGGATTGTCCAGTTCGATCACGACCCCAAAGCGCCGTTCCTCAGCGAGGTCATCACCGAACGCGGACGGGTTCCGCTGGCGCCGTTCCTTGCCGAACGCGACATCGTGGTCAACTGCACCCTACAAAACCCCAATGCACCTTTGACCTACCTGCGAACCGAGGACCTTGACGCTTTCCGGCCCGGCAGCCTGATCGTGGACGTTTCCTGCGATGAGGGGATGGGCTTCAGTTGGGCGAAAACCACCACGTTCACCGAGCCGATATTCACGGTGGGGGACCACATCGATTACTACGCGGTGGACCACAGCCCCTCCTACCTCTGGAAGTCCTCCAGTTGGGAGATCAGCGAAGCCCTGCTGCCCTTCCTGGAAACCGTGATCACCGGTCCCGCAGCCTGGACAGGAAACGAAACGATCCGCCGCGCGATCGAAATCCGCGACGGCGTGATCCTGAACCCGGACGTGCTGCGGTTCCAGCAACGAAAGCCGGACTACCCGCACTTGCCTGACCAAGGCCTCTAATCGGTACCCCGGGAGGCGGCATTGCCGATTGAGGGACGCTGTCCGGACCGGTAGGCAGAGGCGATGACCGGTTCGAGTTCGTCGATCACGGTACGGTTCCCGGGGAGTACCACATGGGCGAGAAATTCCGATTCGAGCGTAGCGACGCCTGCTGCCACAGCTGCGAGTTTGGCGTCTGTCGAAAAGGCGAAAGCCTGCCAAAACCTGCGGGCACTGAGCTCTTGGGCTTTTGTTGTCACTGCCTGGCCATGGGCCTCGGCGACGTCACTCGGGACACCGGCAGTTCCATTGGGCTGCGGTAAAGAGATGACGATGCGGAACTGCCTGCCGCAGGCCCTGAACGCGATGGCGCTAAGGCACCCGCGTTGACTGAAACGAACATCGGTCGCCCCGGAGTTCATGAGCGCCCGCTCGACATGTTCCCTTGAATCGCCAACACTGAAGGAGTCACCGCGCGTGTAAAAACTCCGGGTATCAAAAGTTGCCATCATCCAACTATGCGCCCCATTGGTGCCCTTTGGCTGCTTCAGTGCGAAGCGGTGTTATCTATTTCCCGACCGTTGGCCAGCGTAATTAACTCCAGCCAGCAGCCGTGGAGGAAATCCAGTTCGCTATTAAGCGGTAGTAGGCGCATGCTGGTCCAGAGCAGAGCGCGGAATTGGTCCAGTCAACGGCCTTGGATTCGTGAACCTCAGGCGCTGATCTACGACTAGTTCACAGTTCCCTATCGGATCCGTTATGCAGTCAGCGGTTCCGACGGACTGGGACCAAGACGCGCTTCAGAGTTGCGCACCTTCACGCTTTGTCCAAGTGGGGCCAGCGTGGAGTCACTCCGCAGGCGAATCGCCCAGCACTTCCTCGGAGTAGGGTGCGTGGGGACCCGCGAGGTCGTTTATCAACTCATTCGCCGCCATCGCCAGAAGGTCCCGTTCAAGGGTGGGGATGGACAGCATTCCCTGGAGGTACGCCTCAGCTTCGAGTTCGCCCACGGACCCGCCGATGCCCAAGTAATACGGCCACAGGGCCCCGGGGCTCAGGGACGCCCTTTCCATGGCGGTCACGAGCCGTTGGCGTTGTTCCGGTTCGTGGTGGTCGAAACCCATGCCATGCTGCTTACGCTCGCGCTGCCTGGGCCGCGATCATGGGGCCGGTGCGGGGACAATGACGGTCAACCCATACGCCGGCAAGGAGGTCGTCCAGAGGAAGTTGTACCTTCATCGTGGTGTCTTTCGCTGCGCTCCGCCGGAGGCCGACCGAGATGTGCGTCAGAAGCTAGGCTTTCTTGTAGTAGCCATTCTATACGTTTAGTGGTTCCCAGGGCTGCTCTCGCAGTGATTTATTCGACGACGGTGCGCGCGTTACTGTCGAAGGATGAACCACCTGATCCGGGCTGACATTCCAACCCCTGCCATCCTGATCGACGTCGGCATCCTGGACCGCAACATCGAGCGGATGGCTGAGAGCATGCGCAGCAGGGGCATTTCGCTCAGGCCGCATGTGAAAACCCATAAAACCTTGGAAATCGCGGCCAAACAGCTCGCTGCCGGGGCTACCGGCCTCACGGTGGCCACCATTGGTGAGGCCGAGGTATTCGCCGACGGCGGTGCCTCGGATATCTTCATCGCCTACCCCCTGTGGGTGGATGCCCGCCAAGCGGAAAGGCTGCGCGCGTTGGCGGACGAGTGCCGCATCGCGGTTGGAGTCGATTCCGTGGAAGGCGCGACGGCGATGGGTCGCCAACTAGGTTCGGCAGGAAGCCGTATCGAGGTGCTGGTTGAGGTGGACAGCGGACATCACCGCAGCGGCGTGCTGCCCGATGAAGTGGTTGACGTAGCCAAAGCCGCTGCGGACTCGGGGTTGAACGTGGCCGGGATCTTCACGTTTCCTGGCCACAGCTACAAGCCCGGAATGCCGAGCGGCGCGGCAGGCAACGAAAACGAGGCACTCGCCCAAGCTGCGAGGGAACTGACCGCCGCCGGATTCGCCATCCGGACCATTAGTGGAGGTTCCACTCCCACGGTCTTGATCGGCGGTGAAACAGCCGCCACCGAGTTGCGCCCGGGGGTCTACGTTTTCGGTGACGCCCAGCAATTGGAACTGGAGCGCTGCGCTTGGGAAGACATTGCCCTGAGCGTTGCCGCGACCGTGGTCAGCCGCCATGAGGCAAGAGGGGGCAATGTCCGGAGGGTGGTGGTGGACGCCGGGAGCAAGATCTTGGGCAGCGATCGTCCGGACTGGGCTACGGGATATGGCCGCCTTCCCGAGTATCCGGACGCCCGGATCACTGCACTCTCCGAGCACCACGCCACCGTGGTCTGGCCAGACTCGGAGGAACTCCCCGCCCTGGGCGCACGCGTCAGGGTGATCCCCAACCACGTATGCCTGGCGATGAACCTGGTGGATGAAGTCCACGCGGTGCAGGACGGCGCAGTGGTGGACAGGTGGAAAGTAGCTGCCCGGGGGCGCAACAGCTAACAGGGCAGTTTCACGGAAACCCCTGCCCAGCCTCAGGTGTATCTGCCAGACTCATCCCTATGCAGTGGTTGTTCGACGGGCTCCTCCACGCCAGCCCGGTGGTGGTGGTTTCCATCGTGTTCGCGCTCGTCTTCGCCGAGGACGCGTTGTTCGTCGGCTTCGTCATCCCCGGCGAGACGGCGGCCGTGGTGTCCGGTGTTTATGCGGACAGTACTGGCATGCCGCTGTGGATCATGATCGTGGTGGTGATCGCTGCCGCCGTCCTTGGCGACACCGTAGGGTATGAGATCGGCAAGCATGTGGGCCCACGGGTCATGGCGATGAAGATCCTGGACAAGCGACGGGACGGGTTGAAGAGGGCCGAGGACTTTTTGGCCAGACGCGGCGGCCTGGCCGTTTTCCTTGGCCGTTTCACGGCATTTTTCCGTGCCGTGATGCCTGCGCTCGCAGGGCTCAGCCGCATGCCGTACCGGCGTTTTGCCGTCTGGAACTTCACCGGTGGGATCATCTGGGGATCCATGTTCGTCACACTGGGATTCGTCGCGGGCAGTTCATATGAGCAACTGGCACGGACTGTTGGGCGCGGTTCCGCGCTGGTGGTGGCCGCCGTCGGCGTGGTCATTGTGGTGGTGTGGCAGGTGCGGAAGCACCGCGCTGCGGCCCGGCCACCGGCGGAATAGGAAACGCATGCGGAAACGCCGTTGAAACACCACCACCTTAGGCTGGTCACAATCCGTTCACAGGCGCCAGCGGTAGGACGGCTGGAAGTGCCGGGCGTAAGAGGCTATAAGAGAGTAGTAGCTGCCCCGATGTCCTCGGCTGTTCCAGGCCTCGAGTATCTGACGTCTGCCGTCGCAGCCGCCCAACGTTAGGAGTATCGATGCATCTTTTGCCCCGTGAGCAGGAAAAACTCATGATCGTGGTCGCGGCTGATCTCGCCCGGCGGCGACAGGCCCGGGGGTTGAAGCTGAACTATCCCGAGGCCGTGGCCATCATCAGTTACGAGCTCATTGAGGGCGCCCGGGACGGCAAGACCGTTGCAGAACTTATGAGCTACGGAACCACGCTTCTTCGCCGCGAGGATGTCATGGAAGGCGTGCCGGAGATGATCCACGATGTTCAGATCGAAGCCACTTTCCCGGACGGCACCAAGCTCGTCACCGTCCACGACCCCATCCGATAGGACTGCCATGATCCCCGGTGAATACAGGCTCCAGCCAGGATCCATCCGCTGCAACAGCGGCCGCGAGGCAATCGCCGTCGAGGTTGTTAATCGCGGCGACCGCCCAGTCCAAGTAGGTTCCCATTACCACTTCGCTGAGGCGAACCGCGCCTTGGAGTTCGATCGGGAGGCCGCTTTTGGCCGTCGCTTGGACATTCCCGCAGGTACGGCGGCGCGCTTCGAACCCGGCGACCGCAAGACCGTGCAGCTCATCGACCTCGCCGGATCGCGCGAAGTGTACGGTCTCAGTGACGCTGTTAATGGAAGGCTCGACGGCGGCACCGGCCTTGCCGCCGAGGCGACGGAAGGAACCACCAAGTGAGCTTCGAGATCCCGCGGCGGCAATACGCGGAACTGTACGGACCAACCACCGGTGACGCCATCCGCTTGGCCGATACCGAGCTGTTCCTGGAGATCGAGAAGGATTACACGGCCTACGGCGAGGAAGTGGTGTTCGGCGGCGGCAAGGTGATCCGCGATGGCATGGGGCAGAACGGCCAGCTGACCCGGGAAGAGGACATCCCGGACACCGTCATCACCAATGTGGTGGTACTGGACTACACCGGCATCTACAAAGCCGATGTCGCCCTCAGGGACGGGCACATCTTCAAGATCGGCAAGGCCGGCAACCCGCAGATCACCGATGGCGTGGACATCGTCATCGGTGCGAGCACGGAGATCATCGCCGGGGAACGGAAGATCCTCACTGCCGGCGGGATCGATACACACATTCATTTCATCTCCCCTGAGCAGGTGCCCACCGCCCTCTGCAACGGCGTCACAACCATGGTTGGTGGCGGCACCGGGCCGGCTGATGGGACCAAAGCCACCACCATCACTCCCGGTAAATGGCACATCTCCCGGATGCTCCAGGCCGCTGAGGGCCTTCCGATCAACATCGGCGTCTTCGGCAAGGGCCACGCATCCGCCGTCGAGCCTCTTGCCGAGCAGATCCGCGCCGGCGCCGTGGGGCTGAAGGTGCACGAAGACTGGGGAGCGACGACGTCCTCGATCGACATGTCCCTCCGGGTGGCGGACGAATACGACATCCAGGTGGCCATCCACACGGACACCCTCAACGAGTGCGGGTTTGTTGAGGACACCATCAAGGCGATCGATGGCCGGGTTATCCACACCTTCCACACCGAGGGCGCGGGCGGCGGGCACGCCCCGGACATCATCAAAATTGCCGGGCTGCCCAACGTGCTTCCGGCGTCCACCAACCCCACCTTGCCGTACACCAGAAACACCATCGAAGAGCACTTGGACATGCTCATGGTCTGCCACCACCTCAACCCGGACATCCCGGAGGACGTGGCTTTCGCCGACTCGCGCATCCGCGCTGAAACCATTGCCGCGGAGGATGTACTCCACGATCTCGGCGTCTTCGCCATCACGTCGTCCGATTCCCAGGCCATGGGGCGCGTAGGGGAGGTGGTCACCCGGACCTGGCAGGTGGCGGACGCCATGAAGCGTCAGCGTGGCGTGCTGCACGACCCCACCAGTGCCTCGCACGGCGCCGCCAACGGCTTGGGCGCAGAATCGGACAACTTCAGGCTCAAGAGGTACGTAGCCAAATACACCATTAATCCCGCCATCGCGCAGGGAATGGCAGATGTGATCGGTTCCGTGGAAGAAGGCAAATTCGCGGACCTGGTGCTGTGGGATCCGGCCTTCTTTGGGGTGAAACCGGAGTTGGTGATCAAGGGCGGCCAGATCGCCTATGCCCTGATGGGCGACTCCAACGGTTCCATTCCCACTCCACAACCGCGCACCATGCGGCCCATGTTCGCCACCTACGGCGCGGCGCTCCGGAAATCGTCCATCACCTTCCTGTCCAAGGCTGCGATCGACGCCGGTGTTCCCGGCGAACTTGGGTTGCAGCGCGTCATCAAGCCGGTTTCCGGCATCCGCAACCTGACCAAAGCGGACCTGAAGTACAACGGTGAAACCCCGGACATCGCCGTCGACCCGGAAACGTACCAAGTTACGGTCGACGGCGTCGAAGCCACCTGCGAGCCCTCCGACGTGCTGCCCATGGCCCAGCGCTACTTCCTTTTCTAGGACCCACATGATCATCGAAAAAGTTCTCGGAAACCTGCAGGAACAGCCCGGTGCCTACGCCGGACACCACAAGGAAAAGGTGGTGCTCCCCAGCGCCCTTCTGGTCAAGCGCATCCAACGTGTCACTACCGACCATGGCAAGGAACTCGGCATCCGCTTGCCCCCAGGCTCTGGGGACCTGCGCGACGGCGACATTCTCGCCGTTGATGACGGGAACCTGATCGTTGTCTCCGTGCTGCCAACCGACGTACTGGTCATCGCGCCGCGATCAATCCACGAGATGGGTGTGGTGGCGCACTCGCTGGGCAACCGGCATTTGCAGGCGCAGTTCTTCGACGCTGCCTCCGAGTATGGGGCCGAGGTCATGGTGTGCCAGTACGACCACACTGTGGAGGACTACTTGAAGCACGTGGGAGCTCCCTACGAGAGGCAAGAGCGGGTCATGCCGGTGCCGTTCCGCCATGCTGAGCACTCGCACTAAGGTGCCCTACCAGCTGGCTCTTCAGCAGTTGACCGATTCCGCGCTGCCCACCGGGGCCTTCGCGCATTCCTTGGGATTTGAAACATACGTGGACCGCGGGATGGTGCACGACGAAGCCAGTTTCGGCGCTTGGCTGTACGCCTTCCTGGGACAGCAGTTGCTGTATTCCGATGCGCTGGCAATCCGGTTCCTCTATGAGGACGTGGATGTGGCGGAGCTGGATTCCATGCTGTCGGGGCAGTTATTGGCTCGGGAGGTGCGGGAGGCTTCCGTGAAAATGGGAGGCCGGCTGTTGGAGATCGGCGGCGAGGTCTTCCCCTCCACAGCGCTGGATCACTACTTGGAACTGGTTGGCCAAGGCGTGGCGGCAGGGCACCAACCCTTGGCATTCGCGGTCATTGCCTGCTCCCTGAAAGTTCCCTATGAGGAAGCGCTTGCTGCCTATCTGTTCGCGACTGTGACCTCCTTGACCCAGAACGCGGTGCGCGCCATACCGCTGGGCCAAAATGCCGGCCAGCGGGTGCTTCGCCACGCGCACGACGCCGTTGCTGCCGCCGTCGAGGATGTAGCACAGCTGTGCTGGGACGACTTCGGGGCTGTGAGCCCCGGGCTGGAAATTTCACAAATGCGGCACGAGCGGCAACGCGTACGCATGTTCATGAGCTAACCGAGGAGGACACATGACAGAACCCATCAAAATCGGCATCGGCGGCCCCGTCGGCGCAGGAAAGACCCAGCTTGTTGAACGGATTACCCGCCACATGAGCCGGGAGATCTCCATGGCGGCCATCACCAACGACATCTACACCATCGAAGACGCCAAAATCCTGGCCGCCAACGGGATCCTTCCCGAGGACAGGATCATCGGCGTCGAAACCGGCGGCTGCCCGCACACGGCCATCCGTGAGGACACGTCCATGAACACGGCGGCCATCGAAGAGCTCAAGGCCCGGCACCCGGACCTGCAGATCATCTTTGTCGAATCCGGCGGCGACAACCTTTCCGCCACCTTCAGCCCCGAGCTGGTCGACTTCTCCATCTACATCATCGACGTGGCCCAAGGTGAAAAGATCCCCCGCAAGGCTGGGCAAGGCATGATCAAATCCGACCTTTTCATCATCAACAAAACCGACCTCGCCCCGCACGTCGGGGCTGACCTGTCCATCATGGAACGGGATTCCATGGAATTCCGTGGCGACAAGCCTTTCTGCTTTACCAACCTCAAGACCGACGAAGGGCTGGACGCCGTCCTTAACTGGATCCGCCGCGACGTCCTGATGCTCGATCTGGCGCAGTGACGGAGGCCGTCGCCGTTTTGCCGGGTCCGGCTACCTTGTCACCGCGTGGTCGCCTTGAACTCGGGATCAGCGTCCGCAGCGGGCGGTCCGTGGCCTCGCAGCAGTTCCATGAGGGGGCCCTGAGGGTGCTCAGGCCGCATTACCTGGATGAGTCAGGGCAGGTTTGTTATGTCATGGTGAATCCGGGTGGCGCCTTTTTGGGGGCCGATCTGTTCCTGATTGACGTGGACGTGGAGGACGGGGCGGACCTGCTCCTGACCACGCAGTCGGCCACGAAGATTTATCGGACTCCGGACTCGTTTGCCGAGCAGCGGATGTGCGTTCGGTTGGGGGAGCGGGCCCGGTTGGAGTTGGTTCCAGACCAGGTGATTGCGTACCGGGAGGCCAGCTATCGGCAGAGTTCCCGCTTTAGCCTGGACCCGACGTCGAGCCTTGTCATGGCAGAGGTCATCACGCCGGGCTGGTCGCCGGACGGCGCGTCGTTCAGGTACGAAGAGGTGCGCCTGTGCACCGAGATCCGAATTGAGACCGGCCGCGGCAGCGAATTGTTGGCCCTTGATAACCTGCTGATCCGGCCGCCATTGAACAAAGTGACGGGCATGGGGTTCATGGAGGGCTTTAGCCATCTGGGTTCCTTGGTGGTGGTTGATCCACGGGTGAGCCATGGGCTTGCCGATGAGCTACGCGAGCTGACACGGGATTTCGATGCCTATACGGGAGCATCTTTGACGCGGTCCGTTGCAGGCACCGCCGGGCTGGTGTTGCGATCGTTGTCGAACAGCACCGAGGAGCTCAACAATTTGTTGGGTGCCTGTACCGGGCTTTTGCGCGGACGGTGGCATGGCCAGGGGCCTGTGAACTTAAGGAAGTACTGATGACTACCCTGAATGGCCTGGCCGCCATGTACCGGAACAGGGAGAAGCTCTCCTTGGGGACGCGGCTCTGGTTCACCTTCGGCGCGGTGGCCGCCTTGCACGTCGTCGCCGCCGTGCTCCTGCTGCTGGGGCTTGCCGGTGGCGGCCAGCCGCTGGCTTGGGGCCTCGTCATCACCGCCTACTTGGCGGGCATCAAGCACAGCTACGACTGGGACCATCTCGCTGCGATCGACAACTCGACACGCAAGTTCGTAGCGCAGCGGAAGGATCCGGTGAGCGTGGGTTTCGCGTTCAGCTTGGGACACAGTTCGGTAGTCATCCTGGCCGGAGTGCCTGTGGTGGCCGGCGCCACGCTGATCGGCCAGTTCATGGAGGCAGGAACCACCGGGAACAGGGTGCTTGGCTTGATCGGCAGCGGGGTGTCCGGGCTGTTCCTGCTGACCATGGGGTTGTTCAACGGATCGGCCTTTGTGCGCGCAGCGCAGGTGTACCGCAGGGTGCAGGCCGGTGGTGAAGTTCGCGCAGAAGACTTGGAAGCGAAAGGCCTGGTTGCCAGGTTGCTCGCCAAACCGCTGTCCAAGGTTGAGCGGCCGCGGAACATCTATGTGATCGGGTTCCTCTTTGGTTTGGGATTCGACACCGCCACAACCATTGGGCTGCTGGTCATCACCACGACGGCGTCCCTCGCTGGCGTGTCAGCGCTCGCGTTGATGGCCCTACCGCTCGCGTTCACCGCAGCCATGACGCTGTGCGATTCCGCCAACGGGGTGGCCATGATGAAGATGTACAAGTCGGCCATCCAGAACCCGCAGCGCAAGGTGGGTTTCAACGCCGTCATTACTGGCATCTCGGCGGTATCGGCGCTGTTCATCTCGGTTATCACCCTGGCCGGCTTCGTGGGCGAGGCGTTCGGCCTTGGCGGCCCCGTGACCACTTGGCTTGGCGGGATAGACCTGGGCGACGCGGGGCTGATTTTGGTGGGGCTCTTCATCGTGGTCTGGGCTGTGTCCGCTTGGCGGGGCAGGGCTGCACGTTAGGTCATTGGACTAGTGCATGGCCTTGCTAGCAAACATTATGCATTCGTCTATAACGAACTCTCTCGGACTTTCATAGGGTTGAAGAGATCTGCTTCACATCAGTGTTACCAGCAAGCCCCGAGCTACCAAGGATGAGATTCAAGGATGAAGAGCATCGCCCTCCTGCGCGAACGAGCCACCCGTGTCATGCCTACCGGCTCCCACTGCCCCGCATCGGGCCTGTGGAGCCCTGACTCGGACCCGGACGCTGTCCAACTCTTCGCCGAAGGCCACGTGCTGCCGGCCTACAACGGCGTCCCGACCCTTTGGCGTCGTCGGACCTCTGAAGGTTCGGCATGACCGGCGTTGGCCTGACCGGCACTAACCTGACCGGCACTGGCCTGTCCGGCACCGTCCTGAACCGACCCGCCGGCTACCGGCACGTACCTGCGGCAGAGTGGAGCGAGTTGGCCCCCGGCGATCCCGTCTGGGTCTACGACCTCGGATGGGGCGCGGGCGCGGGACGCGTGGACGATGTCTCCCAGCACCAGGAGCTCCTGTGGGTCGTCATCGAGCCGACCCGCCGCCGACTCATTTGCGGAACGGACGACGTCGAGGTCTGGACCGCCTAATGACTCGCCGAGATGGCAGATAACTCCAATATCTGAGCGGATGATTGGTGTTAAATGCCATCTCGGCGTCAGTTAATCGGCGAGTACCAGGACGCTTGGGGAACCCGTTTCCACGCGGGCCACGGGGCCGCCCGGCAGCCCTGTCTCCGGGTCCAGCGTGAACGCAACGACGTCGTCCGAGCCTTCGTTGGCAACGTACAGCCAGCCTTCACGGACCAGGTGATGGCGGGGCCATTCGCCGCCGCACGGCACCTCACCGACGGGCTCGAGGGCGGCGCCGTCCCCGGATACCTGAAGGACGCAGATGCGGTTGGAGCCTCGGACTCCGACATAGGCGAACCTGCCATCCGGGGATAACGCAATCTCTGCCCCGGCGTCGTCGTCGCTTGCTCCCGTGGTGCTTGCCGGAACCATGGCGTTGAGTTCGTAAGTGCCATCGGGCTGCATCCCCAGGGCGGCCACTTCCACCGAATACTCGGTGTCCACAAAAACGGTCCCGCTCTGGTGGCGGGCCATGTGCCGCGGCCCCGATCCCATCGGGAGGACAACCTGATGGTCCGGCACCAGGCCGGTTCCCGGCTCATACTTCCAAACCCGAACCAAGTCATGACCTAAGTCGGTGGTCATGACACGACCGTCCGGAAGCATGAGGCTCGAATGTGCGCGGCTCGGGCGGGGTTCTTCCGGTGACGCTGCCGTGTGAGGGTCGACGGCGGCCGTTGCGCTGGTGCGCGAGGTGATGGCGCCGTCGTGGTCCAGTTCGTAGAGGACCACCTGACCATCGCCCCAACACGTCGCTACGATGAATCGTCCGTGCGGATCCACGGCCACGTGGCAGGTAGCCTCACCCGCCGGCCAGGACTCGCCGAACGCCTCCAGCTCAGTCCTGCCTGTGCGGCGGTAGGCGCGCACCGTCCCGGCGTCTTCGGCCACGGCGTAAACCACCGGCAACGACGGGTGCACTGCCAGGAACGATGGCGAGTCGGCTGCAACAGCCAGCCCCATGTTGGTCAGTTGGCCGTTGTCGTCAACGGAAAGCGCGGCGATGCCCTTGCCGTTGGCGTTCCTGTCGGCAGTATAGGAGCCGGTCCAGATCAGTGTTTCCGTAGTCAAGTTCCCCATCCTTAATGGCCCTGTTCCTTAATGACCCTGCACATCGGAGTCGACGCCGGCGTCAGGCCCGGCGTCGAGCGTTTGCAGTTTGGCGAGATCGTCGTTGTCCAACTCGATGTCGAAAACGTCCAGGTTCTCCCTCATCCGCTGCGGATTGGATGACTTGGGAATGGCCACGAGCCCTTGCTGCACATGCCAGCGGAGAACTATTTGGCCTGGCGTCTTGCCGTGCTTGGCGCCGATGGATTGCAGAACCGGGGCGTTCAGCAACTCGCTGCCCGCGCCGAGGGGGCTATAGGACTCCGTGACGATCCCATGCCGTTCGTTGAAAGCACGGGCAGCAGGGCGCGGGGTGGAGGGGCTGACCTGAATTTGGTTGACCGCGGGCACCACCTCCGTTTCCCGGAACAAACGGTCCAAGTGGGCTGGTTTGAAGTTGGATACGCCGATGGAGCGGACCTTACCGGATGCCTGGAGCTCCTGGAACGTCTTCCAGGTGGAGACGAACTCATCGCGGCGCGGAAGCGGCCAGTGGATCAGGAGCAGATCCACATAGTCCAGCCCGAGCCGCTCCAGGGACCCATCCAGGCCGGCCACGGCTTTGCCTGACCCTTGGAATTCCCCGTCCAGCTTGGTGGTGATGAAGAGTTCGCCGCGATCCACTCCGGAAGCCCGGATCCCTTCGCCAACGCCCTTTTCATTTCCGTACTTCACGGCCGTGTCGATGTGCCGGTAACCGCATGACACGGCCTCGACGACGGCGTCGGCAACCTGGGAGTCGTTGAGGGGCCACGTTCCCAGCCCGATTTGGGGAATCTTGAAGCCGTCGTTGAGCCCAATTAGTGGGGCAAGTGTCATGGGGCATGATCTCCTTTGGCTATGTGGCGGACCGTGCTCACCAAGCGTAATCCTCTGGAGCCGTGCGGTGGCCAGGGAAAATTTCGTCCAAGCGCTTCAGGGCGTCGGCGTCGAGCGTGACATCCAGTGCGCGTATGGCCGAGTCCAACTGCTCCTGAGTGCGGGGTCCAACAATCGGCGCGGTAACCGCTGGCTGGTGGAGGAGCCAAGCCAAGGCCACGTCTCCGGGCTTTTGACCGAGTTCGTCCGCGAAATCCTCGTATTGGCGGATCTGGTCCTCGTGCTTGCGGAGGGTTTCCAAAGCCCGGCCTTCAGTGCGCCGCACACCTTGCTCTTCCTTCTTCAACACGCCCCCAAGCAGGCCGCCCTGCAACGGCGACCAGGGGATCAGGCCCAAACCGTACTGCTGGGCCGCCGGAATGACCTCCAGCTCCAGTTCACGCCTGAAAAGGTTGTAGATGGACTGCTCGCTGACCAATCCCGTGTAGTTGCGCCTGCGCGCCGCTTCCTGGGCTTGGGCTATGTGCCAGCCGGCAAAATTGCTGCTGCCGGAATAAAGGATCTTGCCCTGCTGGACCGCTACCTCGATCGCCTGCCAAATCTCATCCCACGGGGTGTCACGGTCGATGTGGTGGAACTGGTAGATGTCGATGTAGTCCGTCTGGAGTCGCTTCAGGCTTGCGTCCAATGCCCGGCGAATGTTCAGTGCGGACAGCTTGGACTCGTTGGGCCTGTCCGTCATGGTGCCGTAGAGCTTGGTGGCCAGGACGGTGCGCTCGCGGCGCTCGCCGCCTTTGGTAAACCAGCGGCCAATGATTTCCTCGGTCCAACCACGGTGCCCGACGCCGCCGTAGACGTTGGCGGTGTCGAAGAAGTTGATGCCGGACTCCTGTGCGGAGTCCATGATGGAGTGTGCTGTTGCTTCCTCGGTCTGGGGGCCGAAGTTCATGGTGCCCAGGCAGAGTCTTGATACTTTGAGGCCGGACCGACCCAGATGCGTGTACTGCATGTCCGTTGACTCCTTGATTTCGAGCGGGGGTTTAGAGCTGTGTGAAAGCCGCGACGGCGGGATCGGCGCCGATGCGGGTACCTGACTCCAGTGCGGTCACTGCCGCCAGTTCGGATTCGGTGAGGCTCAGGTCAGCGGCGCCAAAGTTTTCGCGCATGCGGGTGGAGTCCGCGGACTTGGGAATCACAATGGTTCCCTGCGCGAGGTGCCACGCCAAGATCACCTGGGCCGGCGTGGTGCCGTGGGTCTCTGCCACCAACGCCACTTGCTCGGCGTTCAGGTCCTGGCCCTGTCCCAGCGGGCTGTAAGCCTCCACGGCAATGCTGAGTCCACGGCACTTGTTGGCCAGATCGGCCTGCTGGAAGGTGGGGTGGAGCTCGATCTGGTTGACCGCAGGAACCACCTCGGTCTCGCGTAGGAGCGTATCAAGGTGTTCGGGGAGGAAGTTCGAGACCCCTATCGCCCGAATCTGCTTATCTTGGTACAGCTTCTCCATTTCCTTCCAGGCCTGTGTGTACAGCCCTTGGGATGGGACCGGCCAGTGGATCAAGTACAGGTCGATGACGTCCAAACCCAAAGCTTCGCGGCTGCGCTGGAACGCGTCATAGGCGTCGCCCTGTTCGCCATTGCGCAGCTTTGTGGTGATGAAAAGCTCTTCGCGGGGGATCCCGGACGCGGCGATGGCGGCTCCCACGCCGGTTTCATTCCGGTAGGCGGCCGCAGTGTCGATGTGGCGATACCCGGCGTCGAGCGCGTCTTCCACTACCTTCTGGGTTTCTTCGGCAGGGACTTGGAAGACGCCGAACCCCAGTTGCGGGATAGTGACGCCATTGTTCAAGGTCAGCTCCAGCATGACGATCTCCTTCGACGATGTGATTGGCTGGCTCTCCGACCCAGTTGGCTGGCACGGTTTTCGGGCATGTTTCCGGCGTGTCAGAAAGCGGTTTCGGAGGCTCTGCTATGAGCCTATGCAGTTTTGGCAGCTCAGTCAGTAACCCAGCCTGATCCCGTTTTTCCTAGGTTTCATAGTCCTACCCACCATGATGGCCTTTCACACATTCCCGTCGCAGAATAGAACAATGGGTCAGAGCGCCGAGTTCGGTAAATTCCTTAAAGCCATGCGTGCGCGCCTCTCGCCGGAGGACGCAGGAGCGCAGGATTCCAGCGGTTCGCGGCGCGTCCCCGGGCTGCGCCGGGAGGAGGTGGCACGCCTCTCGGGTGTGAGCACCGACTACTACACACGGCTGGAGCAGGGCAGGAATATCCACCCCTCCAAGGCGGTCCTCGACTCCGTTGCCCGCGCTTTGCGCCTGGATCCCAGGGAGCACGCGCACATGATGGACCTGATGGAACACTGTGCCAGTTCTGCAGGAAATCCCGGACCGGCACAGAAAGTCCGGCCTGCCCTGCGGCAGTTGCTCGACGCCGTCGGAGACGTTCCAGCCATGGTGCTCGGAAGACGTTCGGACATCTTGGCCGGGAACCGCTTGGCGTACCTTTTGTTCGCCGATTTCCCCGCATTGCCTGCCGCAGAGCGAAACCTGACGCGCTGGATCATCCTGGACCCCGCAGCGGGAAAGCTGTTCCGGGATTGGAAGACTGTGGCCGCCGATGCGGTCGGAGCGCTTCGCATGGATGTGGGCCGCCATCCGAACGACCCCCAAACCAACCAACTGGTCGGCGAACTCGCCGTGCAAAGTGAGCACTTCCGCCAGTGGTGGGCCGGCCATCGGGTTGCGGCGCGGCCCGCGGGCACCGTTCGGTTGCACCACCCCCTGGTGGGGGACATGGAACTGAACTTTGAGACGCTCAGTCTCCCGGACGACGCCGACCAGGCGCTTCGGGTGTATTCAGCGAAGGCGGGTTCGCCGTCGTCGGATGCTTTGATGCTGCTCAGCAGCTTTGGCGCGGTAGACGCAGCAGAGGCACTCGACTCAGTAGACACAGCGCCGCTGCCCACACCCGAACCCGCTCGCCGGGATGACAGTTAATGCCGATGTTCGTCTGAAACACCGGCATTAACTGTCATCTCGCGAGGTGGGATTAGCGTTCCAGACGGAATCCGAGCTTGATGGTGACCTGCCAGTCGGCAACCTTCCCGTCTTCGAGGTGTCCGCGGATTTCCTTGACCTCGAACCAGTCCAGGTTCCGCAGGGTCTGGGAGGCTGTCTCGATGCCATTCCTCACGGCATCGTCCACGCCCTCAGTGGAGGTTCCTACGATTTCCGAAACGCTGTATGTGTGGCCAGCCATGGTGCTCCTCATCAATAAATGCGGTTCTACGTCATTGGATCTTGTTATTCCGGCCGGGGCGGCCGTCCATGCAGACTAGCCCACGGATCACCGTGCGGCCATAGCTTGCCTTGGCTCAGCTTTCCCGCCAGTCGTGGCTGGTGATGTGCGAACCCGCCTGCGGTCCCATCTGCAGCATTCCGCCGTCCACGGGCCACGAGGCGCCGTTGACATAGCTGGCCGCAGGCGAGGCAAGGAAGGCGACGACGGCGGCAATTTCGTTTGCGTGGCCGGGGCGTCCCAAGGGAACTCCTGGCCGTTCTTCCTTGGTGGGATCCTCGTCCGTCTGCCCCGTCATCGGGGTGGCAATCTCGCCGGGCGCCACGTTATTGGCGGTGATTCCGTGCTCGGCGAGCTCCAGAGCCATGGTCTTGACCAAGCCGCCCAGGCCATGTTTCGAGGCATCGTAGGCTGAGGCTCCTACGCGAGGCTGGAACTCGTGGACACTCGTCACGGCGATGATGCGGCCACCGCGGCCGGCCTGCACCATCCGCTTGGCCGCAGTCTGCATTGCCACGAAGGCGCCGTTGAGGTTGGTGTTGAGGGTTGTCATCCACGTTTCGTAGTCCAGGTCAAGGAACTTTGTGCCATCGCCGGTTCCGGAGTTGTTGACGAAGACGTCCACGCCGCCCAGTTCCTCCGCGATCTGGTCCACTGTCGCCGCTGTTTCGGACGGCTTGGTGGTGTCCAATTGCTTCACCACGGCCTTGCGTCCCAGGCTGCGGATCTCTTCCGCCGTCGCCTCCGCCCCCTGCTCATCAGAGTGCCAGGTGACGCCAACGTCCATGCCGGCCTGCGCCAACGCCACAGCTGTGGCACGGCCGATACCCGAATCCGATCCCGTCACTATGGCGGTCCGCGGGTCAAATGCTTGCTCTGCCATGATCTTGCCTTTCGGTCGTGTGATCGTTCCGATGATCTATCCCTACCCGGCCGCGCGTCGTCGTAAACACTCCTGCGGCATCGCTTCCGTGCCGGGCCGCTGATGCCGTGTAGATTCGTGGGGCAGCACCCAGTGAATCTGAGACCCAGGAGAACACATGACAGAAGTTATCGTCGTCGGCGTTGACAACAGCGAAACGGCCAAACGTGCAGCAATGGCGGCAGCGAAGCTCGCCACAGCCATCGGAGCCGAGCTCCACGTGATCAGCGGCTTTTCCGACGACCGCATCGAGGAATTCGGCAGTGGCAGCGACCGCATCATTGTGTCCTCGGCCGATTCCGCGGAATACGTGGCCCGTCAGGTATCCGAGGCGCTCGATGTTCCCAAGGGCAAGGTCAAGTACTCCGCCGCCCGTGGTACTCCGGCCAATGCCCTGATCAGCTACGCCGAGGCCACCGATGCTTCGGTGATCGTCGTCGGCAACAAGCGGATGAAGGGGCTGGGCCGGGTATTGGGCAGCATCGCCAACAGCGTGGCTCACGGTGCCCCCTGCAACGTGTACATCGTCAACACCGAGGTTGACGCGTAGCCTGCTCCACCCACGTAGAGCCCATCCAAGTAGGCTGTTGCTACTTGGATGGGCTAACGGGTTTGGATGGGCTAACGGGGCGTCTTCCTGGATGCAAGCGCTTCACCGCCAGAACCGCCCCGGCACCTACCGCCCACCCGGGTGTCTGGCCTCCACGATCGCTCGCATTTTGCCGCCTAGTTAGCTCGCTATCGATACCGTCAAGAACGCTAAGCCTGCTTATTATCTGTGTCTAGCCCCTCCGAGTGGCAGCAGGGACCAGCACATACGTCTTCAAGTCATCCAAGGTCTGCTGCATGTGCCCGTCCATCGCGAGCCGGGCCTCGTTGGAGTTCCGCGATTCCAGCGCAGCGGCGATGTTTCGATGATGGCTGATTGCGTGTTCCTGGATCTCGGCAAAGGCGGAAGTCTCAGCCCGGCGGGCCTCCAGGACGCGGTGCAAGGGTTCGAACAGGACGGCCACGAAAACGTTCCCGGATGCGTGCAGTATGACGTCATGGAAGGCGAGGTCGGCTTTGACGAAGGCGTCGAGGTCATTGCTTTCGTGGGCCCCCCGCATCTTCTCCAGGTGCCCTTGAAGGTCACTGAGCTCCTGGCCTGAGATGCGTTCGGCGGCCAGTTCACAGGCGCCGGTTTCAAGCATGCGGCGCAGCTCGATCAGCTGGACGGCCGCGACGGCGTCGTTGGTTCCTTCGGACGCAGCCCGCAGGACGGCTTCGAGCGAGCCCCACTGGTTGAGCGGGGTTACGAAGGTGCCGCGCCCCCGCTCTACGCTCAGAATCCGCTGGGCTTCGAGGGTTTTCATGGCCTCCCGGACGGTCATACGGCTCACCTCATGCTTGGCACTGAGCTCAAGTTCGCCGGGGACCACACTTCCGGGCGGAAACTCGCCCGCGATGATCCGGTCCAGTAGCTCATCAGCTACGACGCCGACAAGCGACTTGCGTGCCATGTGTCCCCGTTTCCTCAACTCCAGCCCGCGCCCGAGTCCTCCTATGGCCGCAGGGATGTCAGACATCTTACGCTGGTGGAGGCCCGCTGGATCTCCAGAACCCGCCTAACGCCGCGGCGCATTCGCGGGGCCGTTCCCAGTGCACGCTGTGCCCAGCCTCGGGAACCACCGTCAGCTGCCGCCCCGGTTTAGCCTGGACAAAGGCCTCCATTTGGTCCATGGACCGCACCCGGTCACCCGATCCCGCGATCACCAGCAAGGGTGCGTGAACACGCCCGGGCACTGAAGGTTCGACGCCGGTCATGGCCGCGGTGGCGCTGGCGGACAGTACGGGGAAGGGCACATCAAAACCTCTGCTGAGCAGCTCCCTGTCTTCCTCCGGCAGGAGAGGCCCGAACCAGGAGTCCATGAGCTTTGCCTTGGTCCCGGCGTCGACGAACCCTTGCTCCACTTGCGAGAGCAGGAGGCGCTTAAAGGCCTCGTTCGGCGGAGCCGGAACCATGCCCACCAACGTCACCGTGGCCACCAGGTCCGGTCGGTCCGCTGCCAAGGTCAGGGAAACGCTGCCTCCCATCGAGTGGCCCACGAGGTGTACCGGCACCTCGGTTCGGGCCGCGATGGCTGCGGCCACAGAAGCAGCCGCGGATTCCAGCGTCCATTCACGGCCGGATGGCCACAACTCGCCGGGATGGTAGCCCGGAAGGTCAAGAATCCAGACTGGCCAACCGGCGTCGAGCAGTGTCGAGGCCAGCGGTTCCCAGTAGACCGAGCCGGACGCCCACCCGTGAATCAGTACGGCGGGCGCGGCGTCGGCTGCGGGTCTTGCTGGTCCGCGGACATCCACGAACGGAAGGGGGACCGAAGAGCCAGCCATGCGTCCATCCTAGCGACGGTTGAGCCTAGCGAAACGTTGCGCCCCGAAGGGCCCTGTGCCACACTAAAAAATGTTAAATGTCTGACATCTTACATTCCACCATCGCCGCGCATCCCGACGGAGTGACACATGATCCTTGAAGCTGAGATTTTGGCCGGTTTCCCGCCCGAGATCCGGATTCCCGCGCAGCTGGTTGCCGACGCCGTCGCGGCATCGTCCGTAACTAGTCCCCGAGTCCTGGTAGTCCTCGACGACGACCCCACTGGAACGCAGTCCGTCGCCGACCTCCCCGTGCTCACCCGTTGGGACGAAGCAGACTTCATCTGGGCCTTCGCGCACATCCGTGAGAACCGGACCAGGCCCGCCGTGTACGTCCTCACGAACACCAGGAGCCTGGACCCCGAAGAGGCCGCAAGCCGTAACCAGGAGATCGTTCGCAACGCCCTTGCCGCTGCCGCAACGGCCGGGCTGATGCTGGGTTTCATCAGCCGCAGCGACTCGACCCTGCGTGGGCACTACCCGCTGGAACCGGACGTCATCGCTGCCACCATCGCCGTCGAAACCGGTGAAACCACTGACGGGGTGGTGATCGCTCCGGCATTTCCCGACGCCGGCCGGGTCACCATCGGGGGTGTGCACTACATGCGGGGCTCCGGAGAGGACTCAGGCACCCTCACCCCCGTTGCCGAGACGGAATTCGCGAAAGATGCATCCTTTGGGTTCGCCAACTCCGAGTTGGCCAAGTACGTCGAAGAGAAGTCGCAGGGCCGCTTCCCTGCGAACCACGTGATTGTCCTGGACCTGGCCATCATCCGCGCCGGCGCCGCTGCCAACGATCCAGCAATCTCCGCTAACGCCATTGCCGATGCCCTCGAACCGGCCACCAACTCCACTCCGATAGTGGCCGACATCGTCACAGAAAACGACTTCCGCGCCCTGGCCCTGGGTCTTGAGGAGGCGGAACGCCGCGGCAAGAAACTCCTCTACCGCGTGGGTCCACCATTCGTGCGTGGCCGAATCGGGCAGGAAATCCGCGCCGCACTGACCCCTGACGAAGCCTACGCAGGCGACTCTCCCTCAACAGCCGGGGGCCTGATCGTCGTCGGCTCCCACATCGGCGTGACCACCCGCCAACTCAACCATCTCACCGCCGGGCACCGCTCGGCGCGGACCGTAGAGATCGACGTTGAACAAGTGCTGGGCGCAGAAGCCGACGCCTATATCGCAATGGTGGCATCCGACGTCGTCGACGCCCTCCATCAGGGCGACGTCATTGTCCACACCAGCCGCTTGCTCATCAAAACAGACGACTCCGCGGCGAGCCTGAAGATCGCGCGCACTGTCTCGGCCGCCGTCGTCGCCGTCGTGAACCGCACGCTAAAGGCGTTCCCGCCACGGTTCGTCATTGCAAAAGGCGGCATCACGTCCTCCGACGTTGCAACGCGCGGACTCGAGATCCGGCATGCGGTGGTCCGCGGTCCCATGCTCCCCGGCATCGTTTCCCTCTGGGAGCCGGTGGACGGACCCGCGAAGGGCATCCCGTTCATCGTCTTTGCCGGGAATGTGGGCAACGACCAATCCCTGACCGACGTTACGCGCAAGCTCAGCAACACCTTCTGACCAGCACATCTCAATGGAGAACATGATGACCAGCAACAACTTCACCGTCGCCGTCCTGGGCCTCGGCGCCATGGGCCTACCGATGGCGACTCGCCTCGCAACCGAATTAACGGTCCACGGCTTCGACATCGCCGACGCCCGGCTGGAGCTCGCCGCGAAGTCCGGCATCAAATCTTTCGGCTCTGCCCGCGAAGCATCCGACGGCGCCGACGCTCTCCTCCTTGCCGTGCGCAACGGCGAACAGCTCACCGAGGTCCTCTTTGGTGACGACGGCGTGGCCTCGGTCCTGAAGCCGGGCGCCGTCGTCATTCTTGGCAGCACCGTAGGCACCGAAGCCATCCCCGCAACGGTGGCGCAGCTTTCCCGGCACGGCGTGGCGCTGGTGGACGCTCCGCTGTCCGGCGGCCCGAAGCGCGCCGGGGAAGGCGACCTGCTGATCGTGGTCGGGGCTGCGCCTGAAGCACTCGAAAAAGCCCGGCCCGTGCTCGAACTGCTGGCGTCCACCCTGAGCGTCGTGGGCGACAAGCCCGGAGACGGCCAGGCACTCAAGACCGTCAACCAGTTGCTGTGCGGCGTCCATATCGCAGCCGCCGCTGAAGCGATGGCCCTCGCCGACGCCCTTGGCCTTGACCAAGCCAAGACCCTCGCCGCACTCGAAGCCGGAGCTGCCGGGTCCTTCATGCTCTCCAACCGCGGCCCGCGGATGCTTGAGGCCTATAACGACGACGGCGCAGAGGTCCTCAGCCGCCTGGACATCTTCGTCAAGGACATGGGCATCGTGGGCAAAGCCACCCGCTCCGCCGGCCTGGCCGCCCCTGTGGCGGCTGCTGCTGAACAGCTCTACCTTCTGGGTCAGGCCCAAGGCCTTGCCGCCGCAGACGACTCCGCCGTTATCAAGGTCGTTGCCCCGACCAAGCGGAATCCGGAGGCTAGGATCAAGCCATGACACTGGCCTCCCTGGTATTCGCATTCATCGCTGCCGTGCTCCATGTGTACATCTTCACCATGGAATCCATCACCTGGACCAAGCCGGCCACGTGGAAGCGATTCAGCCTCACCTCGCAGGCCGACGCCGAGACCACGAAGTCGCTTGCCTATAACCAGGGCTTCTATAACCTGTTCCTGGCTGTCGGCGCGCTGATCGGCATCGTTGCGGTGGCCATGGGCGCTCCGCAGGTCGGTTGGACGCTTATTTTCGCCAGTTGCGGTTCGATGCTGCTTGCCGCGCTGGTCCTCGCGGCCAGCGGCAAAAAGTACCTCCGTGCGGCCACCATCCAAGGCACGACGCCGGCGCTCGCCGTCGTGCTCGGCGTGCTTGCTGTGACCCTGGGTAGCTAAGGCCACGGGGCTGGCTTGCTGGCCCAAGTACCACTGCGGGAGCAGAATGGAGGCAACACGCACGGGCGTGCTTCATAGGGAGAGTCATGGAGCGGAACGGGCACCCGGCTGCCGGGCAGCAGGCTGCGCACGGCGAGCCGGCACCGGAGAGGGAACCGGCACGGCAGAGGGAGCCGGCCATCGACCTTGTCCGGTTTACTTGCCTACTCTTGGTGGTGGCTGCCCATTGCCTGATGGTCAACCCCGTCCTGCATAAGGACGGAACGGTGACAACCCGGAACACCCTGATGGACCAGAGTTGGTTCGACCCCGTGGGGTGGGTGTTCATGATCGTGCCGCTGTTCTTCGTGCTCGGCGGTGAAACCGGGCTCCAATCATGGCGGCGCCTGCGTGCCCGCGGCGGTAACGGATTCGACTTCGCCCAAATCCGGCTCCTACGCCTGGTCCGCCCGGCCATGGCCCTGCTCGCCATGATGTGGGGAGGCCTGTGGGCGGCGTTGCTGCTGGGCGTTGACCCCAGGGTCATCCAGCTGATGACCACCGGCGCCGCGATGCCGCTCTGGTTCTTGGCGGCGTACCTCACCGCCCAACTCAGCATCCCGGTCATGTCCCGGCTGCACGGCCGTGCGCCGATGCTGACTTTGGCCGTCTTGGTGGTGCTCATCATCGCGGTCGATTCGCTGCGTGGCGCCCTTCCGATTTTGGCATTTATCAACATGATCTTCGTCTGGTGCGCGGTACAGCAGCTGGGGTTCCTCCGGGCCGACGGGTTTTTCGACAACCGCGGCCGCACGTGGCTGGTTGGCGCGATCGCATCAAGCAACGTCATCTTGGGCCTCGTCACGGGGGTGGGCGTCTACCCGGGGAACATGGTGGTGAACCTCAATCCTCCCAACCTGTGCCTGCTCCTGCTGGCCATCTCGCAAACCGCGTCCCTCCAGCTCCTCCGGAATGGAATCGATGCCGTGGCGAAGGTTCGCTGGGTCCAGATGGTCATCGCCGTGGCAGGTAGGCGTTCCATGACGGTCTACCTTTGGCACCTTCCGGTCTTGGTGGCACTTTCCGGGCTGCTGTTGCTCACGGATATTTCCCTGCCTCCGGACGATGCCGCCGACTGGTGGTGGGACCGGATCCCGGTCTTCTTCGCAGTCATTGCCGTGTTGTTGCCCGTCGTTTGGATTTTCGGGCGTTTGGAAAACCGTCCGACGGCGGCCAGCCACGCGCGCGGCCCGTCGCGTGTCGCTGTGGTGACGGCCGCCGTCGTGGTTTTTGTCCCTGTGGCGGACGCCGCTTTCAACGGCCTGACGCTGGCGTTGCTGGGCGGGGGAGCGGCATGTTTCGCCCTCGCGGTGCTGCTTCTGGGCAGGGTTCCAACCCCTGTGCTGCCTCCCTTGGAGGAAAACGTTCCGGAACCGTCAACGGAAATTCGGGCCACGTTGCCAGAGTCGGGTTTACGTGCCAACCTCGAGTCATGAGCGAGTACACGGATTCCCTGGCAGAGTCGTTCCCGGCGGGGGTTACCACCACACGAAACGACAAATTCCACCGCTACGAGCTTCATGTCGGTGGCGAGCTGGCAGTGATTTCACAGTTCCTCGACCGGCCTGGCCACATCGACTTCACACATACAGAGACGAAGCCCGGGTTCACGGGCCAAGGCCTGGCCAAGGTGCTCGCCCACTTCGCACTGGATGACGTCGTGGCGTCGGGCAAACGGATCATTCCGCATTGCCCGTACATCGCGGCCTACTTGCAGAAGCATGAAGGATACGGACAGGATGTCGACTGGCCTTCGGAGAAGCCCGTCGGCGAGCCGGATAACGACTGACCGCGGCTGCTAGGAGTAGAGCCGCACCCGAGCTTCGCATTCCTCGCTAACTTCCTGCCCTTCACCCGTGGTGGCCCTGACTGCCACTCCGCTCACCAAGTCCGCCCCGCGGCGAACGTCTTGCGAAGTAATGCAATAGCTGAACCTTTGGGAGCACATGTCGCCCGCTTCCAGGGTGCCCAACAGATGCGGCGAGCAGGGCAGTGACTCGAAATTGCCGCTGTTGGCGCGGGCTTTGTTCCGCGACTTTCCCAGCCGAAAGTAGTGAACCAGGGTGATCCCCCGCAAGGGCGTTTCGCCGTCGTTCATGACATCCGCGGTGAAAGTGACAACTTGGTCCGCGCAGGCATCAAACACGTCCGGGGTGTGGATGACTGTCAGTCCTGGCACAAAGGCGACCGCCTTACTGCCCCCGAAATCGGGGCCGCAGGCGACGTTGAGTCCGGTGGTGAGCTCACCCAGCCTGGACAACCAGAGCCGGACCGTATCCAAGGGAACGCCCAGGTGTTCGGCTACTTCATAGGGGCCGACCCCTTCGGCCACCGCCGCTAGGAACTCCCTTCGGACGGAGCTCATAACGCTGGAATTCGGCATGCGAAAGCCCCCTGATCGCTTGCCTCCTGCGTGCCCTTTGTCATGTTCACCGTATCCGTCGGCGAAAGAACCGGCAACTGACACGGTACGGTCCAGGGCGGGCTCCGGTCCGGGTCCGATGGTGGGACTGGTAGTCATCAATTAGGAGTGCTGGAGGGTCCTTCGACTTCCAAAATGCCCAGATGGCCGGGCCTCGGTCGCGGTGCGCGGCGGCGGGGCAGGAGAGGCGGGAGGGTGGCGGATGCCCGGTATGGCAGCCCGTTCCTGGTGGCTCCGAATGGCCAGTCCTTCCGTGAACCACTGAGGGAGACAATGGCGTCATGCTCGTCGGTAATGACCTGCCCACGGCACGTGGCCCGCACCTGCATGGCGCTGATCACGCTGCCTCCGTGGAGGTGGTCCGAATCGGTCACCAAGTAGGAGAAGCTCCGCATCACGGATTGGCCGGGACCCAGCAGCGCAATCTTGAGATCGCGTTCCACCGGTTCGGAGGTGTACTCAAGCATCTCCATCCCTTCATTGGTGAAGGAACGGGGTATCAGGCGGACGTCCTTGAGGTGGCTCCGGGAATCGTTGGTAATCCACGCCGTAAAGACGACGACATCTCCCGGTATCGCCATAGGTCTGTCCGCTCCATAAACCAGGGCAATATGCCCTGCGTTCTTCTTTTTGGCCAGCAGGGCCGAGCGATGTGCGGGCAGGGTACGCACTATAGGGGTCTGTTCCTGCCTGGCATCGTTATGGATGGCTCGCATCAGCTTGAGGAACGGGCGGCGTCGAGCATCCATGGAAGCACGGAGAGATCCGGCGACGTCGCCGAGGTTACCGGTGTCAGGGGTCATGCCCTAGGAGTGCGGCAAGGGGCCGAATCGTGACGAAAAATAGTTAGGTTCTCTACAGGTACTTGGGCTCCGATTCAAGTCCCACAGGTTGTGATGTCACACTACTGTTTATGGATCAACTATTTGCGGTCGGAGCCGATGGGGCGTCTCCGGACTTGGCGAGGGCCAAGGACGACGATCCCCATATCATCGCCTTGGTCCGCCAAGGCGTAACCGATGCCTTTGACGTGCTCTACGAGCGCCACTTGAAGGTGGCCCAGTATGTTGCCCGAGCGCAGACGGACAACCCCAGCGACGCCGATGATGTTGTGGCGGAGTCCTTCGCCGCGGTCTTCCAACTGCTGCGGGAAGGAAAAGGGCCCAACGAGTTCTTCCGCTCCTACCTCCTCACCGTGGTGCGCCGTACAGCCCACGATCGGAACCGTAAGGCCAGGAGGATGGCGACCGCAGCCGATGATGCGATCCTCGATACCGCCGTGACCGATTCGGATCCTGTGATAAGTGATCTTGAGTCGAGCATTATGGCCAAAGCGTTCAAATCGCTGCCTGAACGCTGGCAGGCAGTCCTTTGGCACGTTGACATTGAAGGCCTGAAACCTGCGGCCGCGGCCCCCCTGGTGGGCCTCAGCCCCAACGGTGTCTCATCGCTGGCCATCCGTGCGAGGGAGGGCCTCCGCCAGGCCTACCTGCAACAGCACATCAGCCAAACGGTGGATGCGGCCTGCGGAGAATTCGCCAGCCAACTGGGTCGCTACGCCCGCAACGCACTGAAGCGAACCTCCCAAGAAAAGGTCAGTGCGCACCTTGAGACGTGCGCTAAATGCACCGCGCTGCTCATTGAGCTCAACGACGTCCAGGGTGGAATGCGGGCAGTCCTGATTCCGCTGATCACCGGAATCGCATTCACCCCAGGCGTTGCAGCGTCTCTGGCATCTGCCGCCACGGCGATGGGGCCATCCTCAGGAGCGGGCAGCACAGCGGTGCCCGCCCAGACTCAACGGCCCGGAGGCCTGAGCCGGCTGGTGAGGTTGGCGGGGGCTATCGCATTGGGCGTCGTGGCGTTGACGGCGGTTCTCGTCTGGTTTGTCCAAGCAAGTTCGACCACGCATGCTCCCGCGGCCGCCGACGAAGCCAGCAAAGCCCCTGCCGGGCCAACCGCCGGTAACCCGTCACCCAACGCCACGGCCAACGCCGGGCCCACCGTCACGCCCAGTGTCCCTATTTCGCTGCCGAGTTCGACGCCGGAACCCGGCTCCGTGCCGTCGTCGCCTGCTGCAGCGGTGCCGGCTGAGAGGCCTGCAGTGTCTGGGCCGCAAGCGCCCGCCGTCGTGGTCCCCGGCGTGGGGCTGCCGCCGCGGAGTTCCACGGTGGTGGACTCCGGTCTTGTGTCCTCAACGACTACGCCCCAGGCGGTTGCCGCGGCGTCAACCGAAACTGTCGATGCAACGTTCGCTTCTTCGATGGGTCCATCGGCGGCTGAGCGGCAGCTTCAGGTGCAATTCAGTTTGCAGGGTAATGGAACTCCGACCACCGCCGAGGTGGTCTTCACCTTGCCGGACCAAGCTGGCTTCGTTCAAGGAAGGACGCTGGCACCCTCCGGGTGGACCTGTGCCGAGACGGGCTCTGCCGGCAAACAGATTCGGTGTTCCACCGATGCCGTGGATCCTCAACAGCTTGCATTCATGCTCGAGGTTTCTTTGCCGGCTGGCAGCGGCAGCGGAACCCTGAACTACCAATTCGGCGGTCAAGGGATCGTCCCAACCACGTTCTCCAACACCTTCAACTAGAAGTTAAAAACTTCTTTCGATTTTCGCGTCACGATTTACGTAGTCCTGCCACTGTGTCTTTGGGCTCCTCTTGTTTGGGCGCCCTGGCCGACCGCAGACTGTGCTTCGGCCGCAAGAATGTCGGTTGAGCCAGTCCTATGGAGAAGTACGAGAATCATGAAGCTCACACGCCCAGCGAGGATGCTGGCGACCCTCGTAGCCGCAGCGGCCATCTCCTTGGGAGCGGGCGGCGCACTGTCAGCGCCTGCCCAAGCGTCGGTTCCCGCCCAAGCATCGGTTCCCGCCCGAGCGGGAGTGCTGGTCCCCACTACGGCGCCCGGCACACCCGGGGCCACCCAGCCTGGGGCGGTCATCTACTCCGAAGACTTCTCCAACCAGGACGCCAGTGGCGGCGCCATCAGCATCCTTGATTACGTTGGAGGGCCGGCCGCCGCAGATGAGACCTACAGCGCCGATCTGCCCTACACGCCGGCCGGCGGCCAGTGCGACGGGTGGATCCTGAATTCCTCCAGCCCGTTGCCAACCTCGGATGCAGGTTGCGCCCACAACCAGCCCAACGGATGGAACGAAGTCCGCGACATGGCTGTGAAACTGGGCCTTGCGCAGGGACAAACGCCAGCGCAGGCGGCAAAGAACCAGATTTTATCGGAATACACCAACAGCACGTCCGGAGCAATCACGGCCGGAAGTGAACTCCGGAGTGGAAGCGCGGGAATTCCTGCCATCGCCGGCCACTACTATGCAGTCTCGGGCTACTTTGCCCAAGTCAACTGCCAGGCGACGCACGCCAGGGAGACCTTCAGCCTCCTCGTCAACGGCTCGCCCGTGGTGCTCGGTGCCGGGCTCGACCCCTGCGGGGCCAACACAACCCAAGGCGGCAGCACTGAAATCACCAAGCTGGAGTCCGCTGCCTACCGGATCCCCTCCGGCCCGGCGATTTCCCTTGGTCTGGACATCAGGAATGAGGCGAGCAGCGGGATCGGTAACGACGTCGCCGTCGACCTTCCGCAAATCGTAGACGTCACGCCGCAGGTGGATAAAGCGTTCACGCCGGCATTGATCGCTCCGCACGGAACTTCCACGTTAACGCTGACCGTGACGAACACTGATGACCTCAAGGCCAAGCCCGACTGGTCCATCACCGATAACCTCCCGGCCGGGCTGGCTGTTGCGGCGGTCCCGAATATCGGCGGTACGTGCACCCAGGATCCAGGTACCAACCCGTATGCGGCCACTGCGGCCGCGGGGAGCAACTCCGTGACTGTTTCGGGGGGTGACTTGGCCCAGGGTGTTTCCTCATGCACAGTGACGGTGGATGTCACGGCGCAGGGGGAGGGGACATACACCAACGGGGTCGCCAACGTTGTGACTAATTTGAACCCGCCGGCTAATGCCGCCCTCGTCGTACGTGCGCCCAGGATCGCGCTCAGCGGTGCATTCGCCACGCCTCGGCTGAAGGATGCCGACCAATTCACCATGGAGATCCACAGCGGTTCCCCCGACGGCCCAATCGTGAACGACCCCACCGCTTCCTCGACCACCGGTTCGGGCTCCCTGGTATCCGCGGGCAGTGGAGATACCGGCCGCTACATTGCGGACACCGGAACCGCGTACTATCTGAGCGAGTCCGGCGTCGATCTTTCCGACTACGCGAGGTCCATCACCTGCACCGATGCCAATGGTTTGCAGCCGGGCCTGCCCGCTGGCGCCTCCCTGTCCGGCTCTTTGGCCGTGAGGCCTGTGGCAGGAGCGGACATCAGCTGCGTGGTGGCAAACACCGCAATCGCGTCACCGGGCCTTACGTTCGCAAAGTCGGCCGACGTCGGCAGCCTCCATTTGCCGCCGCTCGCCGGTGACCGGATCACGTATGCGTTCACGGCGAAGAACACCGGAAATGTCACGCTGCTGGATGTGGCCGTCGAGGATCCGATGCCCAGCCTCCCGGCCTTGGCCTACGCTTGGCCGGGCACCCCGGGCAAGCTGCTTCCCGGCCAGGCTGTCACTGCAACAGCAACGTACAGCATCACCCAGGCGGACATCGACGCCGGACACGTCGCCAACAGCAGCACGGCCAGCGCAACGCCCGTCGTAGGACCCGGGTTGCCTGTTGCTTCAAGTTCCACCGACACTCCCTTGGGTGGCGCACCGGCCATGTCATTTTCCACAGTGGCAGATCTCTCGGGGATGCATTCGCCGTCGGTCGTGGGTGACCCGATCACGTACAACGTCACAGCGAAGAACACCGGAAATGTCACTCTGAAGAACATCAACATCGTGGACCCGCTGCCTGGTCTCGCGGCCCTAAGCTACGCCTGGCCAGGTGCCTTGGGGGAGCTGCTGCCAGGCCAATCCGTCACCGCCACGGTCAAATATGAAGTGAAGCAATCGGACATCGACGCCGGGCACTTGCTGAACAGTGTGACGGTGGGCGGCGCTCCTCCCTCCGGGGTTCCCCTGGCGCCTCCTCCGGTGGTCGTGGACACTGCGTTGACGCCAAACGTCGGCCTGCAGTTTGCGAAGACTGCCGATGTTTCACGGGTCGGCGATCCGGCACGCAGCGGGGATGTCATTACCTACACGTTCACCGCCCGGAACGTAGGCGCTGTCAGCCTGCGTGCGGTCGCAATCAACGATGCGCTGCCTGGACTTTCGGCCCTGGCTTACAGATGGCCGGCTGCTCCGGGAACATTGCTCCCGGGCCAAACGATGACAGCCACTGCGACCTACGTGATCAACGGAGCTGATGTGATTGCAGGCGCTGTTCGCAACACAGCCACGGCCAGTGGTACCACTCCCGCCGGCCCAAGGACCACTACACCCCGAGCCAGCGTGGTTGTCACCTTCCCCTCGCTTTCACGCTCGGATTCCGGTGGTGCGGGCAACGGGAGTGCAACTTGGGGATCTCCGGGCACCGGAGCAGCAACCGGGGGAATTGGAACCGTCAGTTGGGGAGTGCCGGGGGTCGGAACGGGCGGATCCGGAGCCGGCGCGTCGGCCGGGCAAGGGATGTCCAGTAACGGCGCCCAAGCCTATGGCTCCTTGGCCTTCACGGGCGTCGCACTTACCGCGATACCCGTTGCGCTGGTTGCCATCGGTGCAGGCATGTTCCTTCTCTTGATGCAGCGTCGGAGAGCCCAGCGCCGGAGAATTCGGGTCTGAATAGCCAGCTTCAATAGGCAGCGCCAAACAACTCAGGAGCGTGAAGCGCGTAGTCTGGGCGGATGACGACTCGAGCCAATGAACTCACTGCCTTGGTCACTGGTGCCAGCGCCGGCCTGGGCGCCGAATTTGCCCGTCAACTGGCCGAAGCGGGGCATCATCTGGTGCTGGTAGCCCGTGACGAGCAGCGCCTTGCCGCTAAGGCGGAGAAGCTTGAACGTGACTTCAGCATCTCAGTGGAGATCCTCCCGGCAGACTTGACTACCGACGTCGGGGTTTCAGCTGTTGCAGACCGCTTGCGGGACGCTGGACGTCCTGTGGATGTGTTGGTCAACAACGCGGGGATCGGGCTGTTGAAGTCCTTCGAGCTCAACAGCGTGGATGAGGAGAGGCGGCATCTTCGGCTCCATGTCCAGACGCCAATGGAACTGTGCCACGCCGCTCTGGAGGTGATGCTGGCGCGGGGGAAGGGCCGGATCATCAACGTGGCCAGCGTTGCCGCCTTCGCCAACCGCGGCACTTATTCGGCAGCCAAAGCGTGGCAGGTGACGTTCAGCCGATGGGCGAACACCGCGTACGGGAAGTCCGGGGTGCAGATCACCGCGGTGTGCCCGGGCTTTACGCATACCGAATTCCACGAGCGCATGGGCATGGACAAGAGCGTGGCTCCCCGTTTCCTCTGGCTCACAGCGGAGCGTGTGGTTCGCGAAGGGTTGGCCGACAACGCAAAAGGCATGGGTGTTTCCATTCCCACTCGCCGGTACAAGGTGGTCAGCTTTTTCGCGAGGGTGCTGCCCGCCAAGCTCACGTCCGGTCCGCCGCGCCGTCCACTGGCCGGTTAGAGGCGACTGGCCGGTTAGCGGCGCCGCTGGACCGCCACCGCCGTCGCTATCCCTACCGTTGCTCCCACGAAAGTTTCAATCGCGCGTTCAGTCACCAGCACACCGGGGTTTATGGGTGCCGCGAGTTGCCCGACCAGAAGGATCACGGGCGTAAAGAACACCATGGCCCAGCCGTAGTGCCTGGCCATGAACAGTTCGGTGGGGAATTGGCAAAGGATCACCACCGCGGCGAGCACCACAGCGGCGTGACCTGGAAAGTATTGCAACGGCGACAGCGGACCCGGGAAGAGTACGACGGCGACCACCACCAACCCGAGGAACGTCCCCACAATGCGGTGGATACCGCGGTGGACGCGGCTGGGCAGGTCCGCGCCGGCAAGCGGAACAGCCGCGGCAGCCATGGCCCAGTGCGGGTGGCCGCTGCCGGTAAGGACGCCGATAATGCCTGTGACGCCCACAGCCAATAAGTAGCGTGCGGCATGTACCAGGCCCGCCCGGTTCAGGGGGCCGCGGAGCAAGGAAATATTTCGGGTGGCACCCGCCAGCCACGTCCGGCGTCGGAACCAGCCGGCAAAGCCGATCACCACGGAGAAGGCGGCAGAGGCCGCTGCGATGAGTACCGCGACGGCCCATGGGACACTCGTTGGGACGGAAGCGCAGGCACCCAACGCCAAGATGCCGAAGAAGGGCCCGATGGGTTTGAGCCGCACCGCGTCCGCATACAGGGACCCGACTCCAGCGAAAAGTGCCTCTATCAGCACGAGCCACCAGGAATGGATGTGATTGACGGAGAGGGCCACCCCAATGCAGACGCCACCAAGGAGCATCGCGGCGGCTTGGCCTTGGTGCTTAAGGCGGAGTTGGTGGGATTCATGGCGGCCGTACATGCCTGTCAGTGCGCCGAAAACCGCGTACATCATCAGCTCGGGCCGCCCGACCAGGACCAGGAAAACCCCTGGCACAGCAACGCTGACAGCAACCCTCAGGGCCGAGAGCTTGTCGTTGTTCGCTGGGCCCATCCTGTACAGATCGCGGGCATGCCCCAGGAACGTCGGCACGGGTACACCGCCAATCATTGTGGGTCGTGAGCGCATTGTGGGTGGTGAGCGTCATTGCCTGTTACGAAAACTATCAGGATCGTGCGTGGCGATGCCATCGGGCATTCACAACCCGTAGCAAGTGTGCGGCGCAAGCGGCCCCGGTTCTGGGAAGATCGAGGTATGCCAGTAGCTTTCGTCTGCCGCACCCGATCCTCCATGTTGCCGCAAGAGCTCTTTGATCTCTCCCGCAACATCGACGCCCACGTTGGGTCAATGACGCGGAGCCGGGAGAAGGCAATCGGCGGCGTTACGTCGGGACTGATCTCCGAAGGGCAGACCGTCACATGGCAGGCATGGCATCTCGGAGTGAGGTTCCGCATGACCAGCCGCATCGTACGGATGGAGGCACCGGCGTCGTTCTCTGACGAGCAGGTGAAGGGCCCTTTCAAGTACCTCCGGCACACGCACGAATTCCGGCCCGACGGCAGCGGGACCCTCATGGTGGACACCGTGGAGTTCGCAGCGCCCTTCGGGCCGCTGGGTCGGTTGGTGGAGAAGTTGGTCCTGGCCCGCTACCTGCAGAACCTCATTGAGAAACGCAACGAATTCCTGGTGGGGCAAGCACCGGACGCCCACCAATGATCAGGCTGGCGCACGCGGATGACCTGGTCATCATGCAGCAGATTGAACGGGCCGCCGGAGAGACCTTCCGGAGCTTGGGGATGGACGCCATCGCCGATGACCAACCGTTCTCCGTGGAGAAGCTGAACAGCTACGCAACCACCGGCCGGGCATGGGTGTACGTCGACGGGCTCGACTATCCGCTCGCTTATTTGCTGGCCGACGTTGTGGACGGTGACGCACATGTTGAACAGGTCAGCGTCCACCCGGATCAGGCACATCAGGGCCTGGGCCGGGAACTGCTGGACGCCGCCCGGATTTGGGCCAGGGGCCACGGGATGCACCGACAGACACTCAGCACTTTCCGCGATGTGCCGTGGAACGCCCCGTATTACAGGCGCCTGGGGTTCGGAGTGCTCGACGCCGGCAGCTGGGGACCGGAGCTCGCTCGCCTCATGAACGACGAGGCTGACCTGGGGCTGACCCATTGGGCGCGCGTGGCGATGTGGCGGCCCGCGGTTCCACCGGGTCGCTAATCGGCTACCAACTCCACCTCGTAGCTGTCGGTATTGAGCAGGTACGCGGCGTAATGATCGGGACCGCCGGCGTGCGGGTACTTTGACTCGAACATCTCATACCAGCCGGCATCGGCACCGAGCGCCCGGATCCTGTCCACGTTTTCCCGTGTGCCCGCATGGAAGGCCACGTGATTTACGCCAGGATCGGTGCGGCGATGCGCGGTGCCGGTGATGGCGTCGGTTTGTTCCACCACGACGTACGTGCCATTGAGCTTCCAGCTGCATCCGGTGGGCCATTCCTGGAACGGCTGATAGCCCAGTTCGCCCAGGAGCCACCCCCACTCATCGCGGGCACGCTCAAGAATCGGTACCCAGATTTCAAGGTGGTGGATGGACCCTACAGATCCCGTAGCAGCAATGTCTCGCATGCGCCGAGTCTACGAGGTCCTTGCCCGTTCCACATCGGCAGCACTCTGGAGATCGCCGCGTGCTTGGAGTCCGGCGATGACGCCGCTGACATCAGCCGGAGCCCTGTTTTGGCTGAGTTTGGTCTTCGCCTCCACTCTGCTGATCACGAGTTCGACGCCGACAATCGCCCTTAGCTGCCCGGCGATGAACCGTTCGGGTGCTTCGTCCACAGTCCACGGGTGCTGCATCTGCGCCTCGTGGTTGTTGGTCAAGCGCCGCACATGCCGGGCGAGCCAGTCGACGTCGTCGTGTATCACGAGCTCGCCGTAGACGTGCGCGGTGGAGTAATTCCACGTTGGCACCACGCGGCCATGCTCAGCTTTGGAGGCATACCAAGATGGCGAAATGTAGGCATCCGCACCTTGCAGGATCATGAGTGCCTCTCCCGTGACCGGGGCCGACCACTGGGTGTTGTTGCGGGCCATATGCGCCTGCAGGGCTCCGTGCTCGCCGACCGAGGGGTCGTAGGCGAACGGCAGCAGGGTGGCAAGCAAGCCGCCCGGCGACATCGTGATGAGGTTGGCGGTGCCGGAGTTGTGGAGCAGGGAGTCAACGGCTTCAGGGGAGGCGGCGAAATGCGCGGGGGTGTACATGGAGGCGTCCTTTCAGGGGGCAAATAGCTTCAAGGGGATGTTAGGAGTTCGACGGCGGCCCAAGCCTCACGCGGACGGCAGCACCAGCACAGAGGATCACCGCGAGGCCGCCCACCACGGTGGTCCAGGTCATCGGCTCGCCGAGCAGCAGGCCCGCCCATGCGATGCTCAACACTGGCTGGACCAGTTGGATCTGGCTGACCTGCGCCATGGGCCCGATGGCCAATCCGCGGTACCAGGCGAAGAAGCCCAGGAACATACTCACCACACCGAGATAAGCGAAGGACAACCATTGGGCGGCCGAAGCGGAAGGAGCTCCCGCACCAAGGGAAACAATTGTCAGCAGGATCATCACCGGAGAAGCCACCACCAACGCCCAGGAGATGGTTTGCCAGGCTCCGAGTTCCCGGGCCAACAAGCCGCCTTCCGCGTAACCGATGGCGGCAGCCACCACCGCCCCGAGCAGCAGCAAGTCCGCCCAGTGGAGTGAGCCGAAGCCGCCGGACTGGACCAAGGCGAACACGAGGGCCGCGATCACGCCGATTGCTGTCAGGACCCAGAACAGAGGACGTGGGCGTTCACGCCCCCGGATCACCGCTACTGTTGCCGTGGCTGCGGGCAGTAGCGCGATGACCACGGCCCCATGGCTGGCGCTGGTGCTTTTCAGGGCGAAAGTAGTGAGCAGCGGGAATCCGGCAACAATTCCGCCCGCTACAACGGCCAAGCGGAACCATTGCGAACCAGCCGGCAAACGTTGCTTGGTCAAGCCGAGCGCCAGCGCTGCCAGCAAAGCCGCTACCACGGCCCGGCCCGCGCCGATGAACAGCGGGGACATTCCCTCCACAGCCATGCGAGTTAGCGGCACGGTGAAGGAGAAGGCCACGACGCCGAGCAGGCCCCACCAGATTCCGGTCGACGTCCGGTGGATACCACTGGCTGCGAAAGAGTAGTAGCGCTACTATTGTGACTCATGAACAACGATAGCAGTTCCCGAATCGCCTTGCGCGTCAAAGAATGGGTCGCAGGGGCGGCGCCGGGAGCCAAGCTGCCATCCACCAGGCAACTTGTGGCTGAATACCAAGCGAGCCCGGTAACGGTCCAGAGGGCCCTGAGGACGCTCACGGCACAGGGCTTGATCGAAAGCCGTCCCGGTGTGGGAACCTTCGTGCGCGCTTACCGGACGGCGAGGCCGTCGGATTACGGGTGGCAAACTGCGGCCCTGCGCTCGGCGCAGGTAGCCCGGCCCCTCAACTCAGCCGCAATGCGCAGTGCCTCGAACGACGTCATCGCGTTCCACTCCGGCTACCCGGCCCGGGAACTGTTGCCGGAGCGCCTCGTCCGCGCCGCGCTCACCCGCGCAACAAGGGGAGATGCGGCCCTGTCCCGGCCGCCCGCGCAAGGGCTTCCCGAGTTGCAATCATGGTTCGCCCACGAACTCAGTGTGTCCACGCCGGTGGGCGTCACGCCACCCCAGCCGAGCGACGTCGTGGTTCTTCCCGGAAGCCAAAGCGGACTCAGCTCCATTTTCCGCGGCCTGGTGGGTCACGGGCAGCCTCTGCTCGTGGAATCGCCCAGTTACTGGGGTGCGCTGCTCGCTGCCGGCCAGGCGGGCGTGAACGTCATTCCGGTCCCCAGCGGTCCGGAGGGCCCTGATCCGGATGAACTGGCCCGGGCTTTCGAGGAATCAGGCGCCCGGCTGTTTTATGCACAGCCCAATTTCGCCAACCCCACAGGCGCCCAATGGTCCGCCAAACGGGGCGAAGAGGTGCTGCGGATTGTGCAGCAACATGGGGCGTTCCTTGTGGAGGACGACTGGGCCCATGACTTTGGCATCACCGCGCCGTCCGTTCCCATCGCTGCCAAGGACGATTCCGGCCATGTGGTGTACATTCGCTCGCTGACCAAGAGCGTCTCGCCATCCATCCGCATCGCTGCGATCATCGCACGCGGCCCGGCCCGTGAACGGATCATGGGTGCCCAAGCTGCTGAGTCCATGTACGTCAGCGGCCTGCTCCAAGCCGCAGCGCTCGACGTCGTCACGCAGCCCGGCTGGCAGACCCACCTCCGCGGACTCAGCCACCAGCTGCAGTCCAGGCGCGACCTCCTGGTTACGAGCCTCGCCGAACAGGTCCCGGAGGCGCACCTCAGCCACCTGCCCAAAGGCGGCTTGAACCTGTGGTTGCGGATGCCGGACGGGTTCGACGTCGAACAACTCACCAAGGACTGCGAGGCGGCAGGGGTGCTCATTGCCGCTGGAACCGAGTGGTTCCCCGCCGAACCGGAGGGACCCTACATCAGGCTCAACTACGCCGGCTCCAATCCGGGCGCCTTCCCGGAAGGCGCCCGGATCATCGGCCAAGCCGTACGGGGCTTGCTGCCCGCATAGCCGAGGCCGCCGTCGAACGCTTCCTAGGTGGAGGCGAGATCCTTGTTACCGTTGCCAAAGGCGGAATCGTCGATGGGCCGGCCGTCGAACGGCATCTGGTCCAGGTTGATGAGCGGGTTGGTATCCTGCGTCGCCACAAGCTCCCTGGCCTCCGCCGCGGTGTCCACGCTGGGCATCGATCCCGGCAGCGGGCGCTGGGCTGATTCGCGGAGGAAGTAGATCGCGATCGCACCAACGATTGACGTGGCCATCAGGTAATACGCCGGCATCATGTCATTGCCGGTGCCCTCGATGAGGCCTTGGACGATGAACGGGGTGGTGCCTCCGAAGATTGCTACCGAGAAGTTGTAGGCGATCCCCATTCCGCCGTAGCGGCTGGACGTCGGGAACAGCGCCGGCAGCGCAGAAGCCAGGTTGGCCACATAGAACGTGACCGGGAAAGCCACCAGCGCAAGCCCTGCCAAGGTGGACCAGATCTCCCCGATCCCAATCAACATGAAGGCTGGGATGGCGAAGACGATGGTGCTGCCTGCGCCGATCCACAGCACGGGACGGCGCCCGATACGGTCCGAGAGCTTACCCGTGAGCGGGATGCACACTGCCATGATCACGAGGACAGGGATGGTCAGCAGGGTGCCGTGGACGGGGTCGTAACCCTTGGAATCGGTGAGGTATGTGGGCATGTAGGAAGTCAACGCGTAACCTACCGTGTTGGCTGCCGCTGCGAGGATCATGGCCAGCACGATCTGGCGCCAGTATGCCTTGATGATTCCCACCGGGCCCTTGGCGACGGCGACGTCCTGCGAGGCTGCGTCCTTGGCGAGGGCTTCCTGCGCATCCAAGGTTGCTTGGAATTGGGGGGATTCCTCGATTTTGCTCCGGAAGTACACGGCGATGACTCCCAGCGGGCCGGCAATGAGGAACGGAAGCCGCCAGCCCCAGTCCTCCATCACGGACTGTCCCATGGTGAGCTGCAAGACCGAAACCAGGGCGGCACCCAAGGCAAAGCCGATGTAGCTGCCCATATCCAGGAAGCTCGCAAAGTAGCCGCGCCGCTTGTCCGGGGCGTACTCACTGACGAACGTGGTGGCGCCGGCGTACTCGCCACCGGTGGAGAAACCTTGGATGAGCTTGAGGATAACCAGCAGCGCGGCAGCCCAAATGCCGATCTGCGCGTACCCGGGCAAAAGGCCGACGGCGAACGTGCTGGCCGCCATGAGCATCAGGGTGGTCGCGAGGACCTTTTGCCGGCCCACCTTATCGCCCAGCCAACCGAACACAACCCCGCCAAGCGGGCGTGCCAGGAAGGTTGCAGCGAAGGTTCCAAGCAGGAAGAGAGTCTGGACCGACTTGTCCGCTTCCGGCAGGAAGACGGGTCCCATGGTGGTGATGAGGTACCCGAACACGCCGACGTCGTACCACTCCATCGTGTTGCCGACGATCGTGCCGCCGAGGGCTTTGCGCAGCATCGGCTTGTCCACCACGTTGACGTCGGATTCTTTCAGCCGGCGCTTGGGGCGGAGCTTAATTTTCTTGGAGTTCTTTGCTGGGTTCCCAGCGTTGGGCAAACCGGGGGTAGGGCTCGCCGATCCTTGATTCCCGGCGGCGTTCCTTGCGCCGTTCGGGGAGACGGTGTTGCTTTGGTCTGTGGGCATTTGGGCTGCTCCTAGGGAGGTCATTTGCTTGCGACTTCTGCTGCCCCGCTCTGGGCAGGGTTTCAATTTTACGGGGTTGGATGGAAAAACCCGAGTTGAGATCCGATTTTTAGGCTGTTTAAGGGTGCAGATTGCCTAGTTGTGTGGCATCTCATTGCCCTCTTTTGCCCTGCGACGGCGCGGGAGTCGGGTGATTTTTGCCCTTCAGGACACCTTGTTGCCAAATTGTTGGGCTGAGCCCGCACTATGGGCCGGTTTAGCCTCTAAAACTTTTGATTGCAGGTAGGGAAGGGACTGTTCCCACTACCACCGTGGCGTCGAGATCCTCGTCCGTGACCACGCCCGCCACCAAGCCCGCCCGGGTCATGATTCCGGCAGTTTCGGGCGCCTGCCGCCGCGAAGACTCGATCAGGAGCGAACCACCCGGCGCTAACCACTCAGCCGCCCCGAGCGCGATCCGACGCTGCACATCCAAACCGTCAGCGCCGCCGTCGAGCGCCACTATCGGCTCGTGGAGCCGCGCTTCCGGGGGCATCATGCTGATGGAGCCGGTCGGGACATACGGGGCGTTCGCCAGGAGGAGGTCCACCTTGCCGAGGAGTTCCCGTGGGAGGGCCGCGAAGAGGTCGCCGTGGAAGACTCGCCCGCCGCGGGCTTCAACATTTCGTCGCGCGCACGCAACTGCGGCGGGATCAATATCGGCCGCGTAGAGCTGGCAGTTACCTAGTGCGTCGGAAACGGCCGCACCGATGGCCCCCGAGCCGCAGCAAAGGTCGACGACGACGGCACCCGGTGTGGCAAGCAATGCCGCGTGGTTGACCAGCAACTCAGTGCGCCGCCTCGGCACGAAGACGCCGGGACCCACCATGATGCGGCTGCCGCAAAAATCAACCCATCCCACGATGTGTTCCAAGGGCAATCCGCGTACCCGTAAGTCCACAAGCCGGGACAATTCCTCCGGGTCATGTGCGGCGTCGAGGAGGACCTGGGCTTCCTCCTCCGCGAAAACGCAGCCCGCGGCACGGAGGGTGGTGACGATCGACGTTGTCCGGATCACGAGTGCAATGCTAATCGAAGGGGTTCACAAACGTCCCGGAGTTTCGTTAGGGTATGAAGCATGGGAACACTGATTTTTGATTAGACCGGCCGTGCCCTCCCAAGGAGGATTCCGCCGCCTAACAGAAGACAAAAATCCATGCCTGTTGAGGCTTGCCTCCATGCCGTTCCCGTTGTCGCCGACTTCCTCTTGAACCGAAAACGCCACGGGATACGTGTCTCTTCAGGACTCACACACTTTAGGAGTCCAAATGACTGCCAACCCTTCCGACAATAAGAACCAAGCTGCTACCGGTGGGATTAAATCCAAGCTCACCGATGCCCAAAAGGCGATGCTCGCCAGCAAGTCCGGCGGCGGAGCACCAGCCGGTTGGCAAAGCACAGGCAAGGGGCACAAGCCCACATCGGCCAGCGGCAAGCAGGCAAAGACGGAGAAAAAGGTCCGCTGGTAGACCCACCGGACAGGACACTGGAGAGAGGAAGAGTCATGACCGCGAATCATGAGCCGGAGAACATCGATGCCGGATTGGCGCGTCACCTAGCGGAGTCCATGGGCAAGGCTCCCATGCCTGCGCAGGCAACCATTGCCTTGGCTTTGGGCAATGACCAAGGAGCACCCTGGCCGGACGGGAACGGTAAGCACCGGCACCACTTGGGTTCCGGGGCCGACCCGGGCCACGGGCGCTTGGGCCAAGGTGCGGCGGTGACGGCAGTCCACCGGACCAGCCGCCCCCAAATGCCGCACTCCTCCTAGCCGCAGTCCCGCGTCCCGCCCACCCCAAGCGCCGCCCCACCCAGCTGAGTCGCGACCTAGTTGGGTGGGAGGACGTCCTTTGGCGTCTTGTCCGTTCGCCAACCGCGCCACACGGGATGGCGTAGCCGCCCGGGACCGGTCCAGTTGCCGAACGCCACCTCTGCTACGAGGTCAGGCCGCACCCAACGGGCACCGGCAGCGTCCTCACGCGGGATGTCCGCGAATGGCGTTTCGCTGACCGTGCGCGACTCGAGCGTTGCCTGGATTTCACGGAGCTGCCAGTCCTTGAAGCCCGTTCCCACCCGTCCCACGTAGCGAAGTTTGGCACCGTCGGGGATGCCCAGCAGCAGGGAACCGATGGTGCCGCTCCGCGCTCCGAACCCCGGCCGCCAACCACCCACCACCACTTCCTGGCTCTGCTCCAGCTTGAGTTTGATCCAGGACCTGCTGCGGCGCCCCACTACGTACCGGCTGTCGGCCTTCTTTGCCATGACGCCCTCAAGGCCCAGTTCCGCCGCGCTCTTCATGAGGTCATCCACGTCGTGCTCCAGGACGGCCGATACGTGCAGCGGGCCGTCATCCTTCAGGTCCTTCGTAAACGCCGACAGCCTGTCCCGGCGCTCGCGGTACGTCAGGCCGGTGAGGTCGGCGCCGTCGTCGTACAGAAGGTCGAACAGCATGAGCTGCACGGGCACCGAAGCCCGCGCGCGTTCTATGTCTGCGGTTTTGACCAGGTTCATCCTCAACTGCAGGCGCCCGAAGTCGGGCACGGAGCCCTTGCCGAGGGCCACGATCTCGCCGTCCGCCACGAAGTTGCCGTCGGGCCACAACCCGCGGTCCGTGAGCTCGGGGTAGGCAGCCGTGAGATCGTTACCGTTGCGGCTCGTCAATCGGATCCCGCCGTGGGTACCCGTGATGACAGCCCGGATACCGTCCCACTTCAACTCGAAGAGCCAACCCTTTCCGCGCGCGTCGGCTACCGTTCCTGCAGTCGCCAGCATGGGGGCGTAGTCCGGGATTGGTTGGGGCGTGGGCTTCTTGTCCGGAGGAATAGTTTTCGACGGCGAAGGCCCGGCTTTGGTGACGGGCGTTCCGTGACGTCTTCCGGGCTGGTCCTTCATCAAGTGGATGAGCCACCGGTCTCCGGTGTTGATCAGCGCCAAGCGCTTGGTTCCGCCCAGGCCACCTCCGGGCTGGCCGGTCAGCGTGGCAATCACTTCCTTGCCGTCCCGCCATTTTTCGCAGGTGAACTCGCCGCTGTCCCAGATGCTGACCGTTCCGGCGCCATACTCGCCGTCAGGAATCACCCCCGCGAAGTTCGCGTAATCCATGGGGTGGTCCTCGGTATGGACCGCAAGATTGTTCCGGTCAGGGGTCTCCGGGACGCCCCGCGGCAGGGCCCAAGATACCAGGACGCCTTCGTGCTCCAACCGGAAGTCCAGGTGGAAGCGGCGGGCATGGTGCTCCTGGATGACGAAGATGCCGCCGGGCGGAGGCGGATCGCCGGGTTTCGGTTGCTCGGAGGATGCGGCGGCGGACACCTTTGAAGAAGCAGCAGACGACGCCGGAAACGGTTCGGGTGTCTTCTCCGGATCGCGCATCCCAACGTACTTGGCAAGACGGCTCTCCACGGTCACCACCCTCTCGCGTGGCGGGGCGGAGCCTTCGGATGCATGGCCCCCGCCCGCGCTGCCGCCCGCGCCGTCGTCGTCCGCTTCTTCGCTGTGGGGCGGCAGGTGCCGTTCGGAGATAGGCGCAAAAAGGTCCTTGCCGGTTCTTACGCGCTTCATGACAGCCGAGTAGTCGAGGTGGTCAAGCGTTGGCGAGGCGAGTTCGCGCCACGTGCGCGGCGCCGCCACCGTGGGGTGGGCCTTGCCGCGGAGGGAGTAGGGCACGATGGTGGTTTTGTTGCCGCTGTTCTGGCTCCAATCCACCAGGACCTTCCCGTGCCGGAGCGACTTTTTCATATCGCTGACCACGAGATCGGGGTGGTCCGATTCCAGCGACCGGGCGAGTTCGTGAGCGAAGGCGGAGACGTCCTCGGAGCGTAGTGTCCCGTCCAAGCCGGTATACAGATGGATGCCTTTGCTGCCGCTGGTCACAGGAACCGGCTCCATCCCCATGTCCTGGAGGATGGAGCGTGCCAGCTTGGCAACTTCCACGCATTCGGGGAGCCCTGCGCCAGGACCGGGGTCCAGATCCAGGACGAAGCGATCGGGCCGGAGCGGTTTTCCGGACGGATCCACCTGCCACTGCGGAACATGGATTTCCAAGGACGCGATTTGGGCCATCCACGTGAGCGTTGCAAGGTTATTGACCAATGGGTAGTCGTTGACATGGTCAGAGTGCTGGATGGTGGCGCGAGGAATCCACTTCGGTGCTGATTCCTCCAAGTTCTTCTGGAAAAAGACCTGGCCAGGGTGCGCAACGGTGCCCACTCCGTTGACCCAGCGCTTGCGGGTGACCGGACGGTTCGCTGCTGCGGGGATCAGGAAGGGCGCCACGGCCGCGTAATACTCCAGCACTTCAGCCTTGGTGGTGCCGGTTTCCGGGTAAATGATTTTTCCAAGATTGGTGAGGGTCAGTTGGTGCCCCTCCACGGTCACCCGCTCCTGCTGCTTGCCTGCCACCTCTTCTCCTCTGCTGCTATGTGCTGTTGACTGGGTGCATGAGGGCCATCTGGAAGGGATCTATCGCGTTCGGTCTGGTCAACGTACCAGTGAAGCTTTACAGCGCCACGGAAGATCACGATATTAGCTTGCACCAAGTCCACAATGAGGACGGCGGGCGCATCCGTTATCAGCGTAAATGTGAGATTTGCGGTGAAGTTGTTGCTTATGAGGACATTGACAAAGCGTATGAGGAAGATGGCCGCACAGTGGTCCTCACCTCCGCTGAATTGAAATCCCTGCCCGAGGAAAACAGCCGCGAAATCGAAGTGGTGGAGTTTATCCCTGCTGAGCAGTTGGATCCGATCATGTACGAGCGAAGCTATTTCCTGGAGCCGGATTCCAAATCTCCCAAGGCCTACATGTTGTTGCGGCAGACTCTCGAAGATACTGACCGGATAGCGATCGTGCAGTACGCCCTGCGCCAAAAGACCCGCCTGGGCGCGCTCAGGGTTCGTGGAGATGTGCTGTTGCTCCAGGCGCTCTTGTGGGGGGATGAAGTCCGGGAAGCAAAGTTCCCTTCCTTGGAGACGGACATCAAGATCACGGACAAGGAGATGGAGATGTCTTCGGCTTTGGTGGATTCCATGGCCCACGACTTCGATCCGGAAGAATACACGGATGATTACCAAGCACAGTTGAAGACCTTGATCGAGGCCAAGCTTGAGAAAGGTGAGGCCTTGGATACCGAGGCCACGTTCGGCGCGGTCGAGGGCGAAGGGGAGGGCGGGGACGTTATCGACCTCATGGAAGCCCTCAAACGGAGTTTGGACAAGAAACGTGGCAAGGAAAAGGCGTCCGACGACGACGCTGCCGCCGACAAAGCTGCCAGCAAACCCAAGGCGCGGGCGAAGAAAAAGGCATGACCCGGCGTCGAACGCCCAACTAAGCTGCTACCTGGTTGGGCCGGCGGAGTCAGTGGTTCCGCAACATCGAGATAAGGTCGGATTTCTTCTTGTCGGAATAACCTTTGATACCTAATTCTTTTGCGCGGGACTTCAGCTTGGCAACGGTCCAATCGTCGTAATCCCCGGCCTTTCCACCTTTGCGGCCTACTTCCTTGCGTCCTTGGGCCGCAGCCGCATTGGAGATGCGGGCAGCTTTCTCTTTGGACGCGCCATCCTCCCGGAGTTCTTCATAAAGCTCGGGATCTTTCAGGCTTGGGTTTTTCTTTTGCGGCATCTTCTTGTTCCTTCCCAGCAGCGGGTTTATGGTTTCTGCGCAGTTCTAGGATTCTGGTGCAGGGGTGTGTCCCTCGCCCTCGTCCCGGGCACGGCGTTGCAACCACAACGGCATGCCCACCACAAAAACGAGCACCACCAAGAGAATGCAACCGCCGGCCACCAACCCCGCAGTCCTGCCCACTGTCACGTCAAAGACCAAGGAGGCCGAGCCGGTAATCAGGATGGCAACACCGGCCAGCGCCCACTTGGTGATGATGTCCGCGCTGGAAACGAGGACGGCCTTGAGCCCGCGCCGGAAAAGCCTGCGGTGAACACTGACCGGCAGAACGATGAGGACCGTGGTCAGCGCAGCGGTCATCACGTTGAGGAGGTACAACGTCCGCTGCCACTCGTCCAGGCTCGCGAAGCGCGCTTGAAAAGGCAGTGTCAGCAGGAAGCCGCCCAGGATCTGAACCCCGGTTTGCAGGACGCGCAATTCCTGGATTAACTCCATCCAGTTGCGGTCCATCCGTTCTTCCGTGGACTCGTTCCGTCCGGTCCGCGGGCCCTGTTCCGCCTCAGACATCGTCTGCTCTCCGCCGTTTGGGATCGGCGCCAGACGCGAAAGGGCTGTCCCGGCGTGCAGTTCGATTGCGGCTCGGACAGCCCTTACGGCCGGCGTTGGTTTATACGGTGTGGCCCCGGCGGCCTGACACGTAGTTCAGGATCCAACCGATGACCGCGACGACCAAGAGGATTATTCCCACCCACAGTAGCCAGCTCACTGCTTGGGCGAACCCGCCAACGAGGAGAAGGACAATCGCAACGATGCCAGCAATAATCAGAAGCGTATTCATGGTCAGCACATTCCTTTCCGGGGGGATCTTCAACCTTTGTCTCGGTCCCCGACGATGCGTTCCCTTTTACTTCGGTTCCATATTTTGAAGCCCTCGGTGCGCATAAACTCCCCGCGGGCTTTATCGTTTCCACGAATCGGCGTTTTCCCTAACGGAAGTTCGCCGACCGTGAACAGCAACCACACTTCATTGTACTACTAAGGGTCCTTATGAAAGGGTGGGGAGAGTCGTCATCTGATGATCTGGCGGTTGCCGAGGATTTTGGGTGGCAACGCTATTCGCTCGCATGACCGTCCACGAGAGGAACACCATGAAAGCGTCGCAACAGCTCGCTGACAACCTTCAAATCGTCCTGACGGACCTGATCGAGCTCCAACTCCAGGGCAAGCAGGCTCACTGGAACATTGTGGGCCCTAACTTCCGGGACTTGCACCTGCAACTGGACGAGCTCGTCCTGGCCACCCGCCAGTTCGCGGACGACACTGCCGAGCGGATGCGCGCCCTCCATGCCCTCCCGGACGGACGCAGTGCCACGATCGCCAAGGGCACCCGCTTGGAGGAGTTCCCGGCTGGCTTGGTCAACACCAAAAAGGCCGTCAAGTTGGTGACGGACCGCGTTGAACGTGCCGTGCAGACCATGCGGGATGTCCACGACGAGGTTGATGAAGAAGACCCCACGACGGCGGACCTCTTGCATGCGTTTATCGCCCGGCTGGAGCAGCTTGTTTGGATGATCAATGCCGAGATCATGAGTGCCGACACCGCGGTCACGGACCCGGATGAGGCCTAGGCATAGCGGAATCCGGCTAACGCGAACGGCTGAGCGGCATGCCCCGGCTACGGCGCAGCGACCTTTCCAAGCCCGGCATAATACGCCGGAAAGCCGGCAAGGGATTCAGCTACAGACACCCTGACGGATCGCCGGCCAGTAAGGAGGATCGCCAGCGCATTAACGCGCTGGCGATCCCGCCTGCTTGGACCGACGTCTGGATCAGCCCTTTCGAGCACGGCCACATTCTGGCAACGGGGGTGGATGGTGCAGGCCGGAGCCAGTACATCTACCACCCGCGCTGGCGCGAACAGAAGGACGCCGAAAAGTTCATCCGCGCCGCACAGCTGGGGTTGGTCCTGCCCTCGGTGAGGCGCAACGTAACCGTCCACCTGCAGGACAGCACCTCGCCGCGGCAACAAACCCTCGCCGCCGCTGTCCGCCTGATGGATTTGGGGGCGCTCCGGGTGGGCTCCGAAAGCTACATGAAGCAAAACGGTTCTTACGGGCTGACCACTCTTCGGTGCCGTCACGCACGCGTTGATGGCGCCGACGTCTATCTGAAGTTCCGCGGTAAGAGCGGACACCTCTGGGATACCTCGATCCACGATCCTGCGCTGGCCGCCTTTTTGGAGCCCCTCGCGGAACGTCCCGGCAAGGAACGCTTGCTTGCATTCCAAGCCAACGGTTCGTGGGTATCGGTGGATGCCTCCATGATCAATGAATACCTGCGGGGCATCGCAGGGGCCGCTTACACTTCCAAGGATTTCCGCACGTGGAAAGGGACTGCCGCAGCTGCGATATGCCTGATCAAGTCCGGCCACAAGGGAACCCCAAGGCAATCGATAGTGCGCGCCATCAAGGAGGCTTCGGAGCTTTTGGGTAATACGCCGGCAGTAGCGCGATCGTCCTACGTGGACCCGCGGATCATTGAGGCCTATCTCGACGGCGGACTCCAGGATGTGAAGCCAACGGAAGCTTCAATAGCCTCGTTCCTCAATGGTGTGGATGACTGAGGCCATGACGCACAGCAAGAGCCTGGACTGACCCATGTGGGGTCTGCCCAGGCTCTTGCTTTACGGTCTTGGTTGGCCGAGCGGTCGCGGGACCGAGCCGGCCGAATGCCGCCAGCGTCCGGCGAGCTATTCGGCGTCGTGGTCCGTTTCGAGAATCTTCACCAGGCTGTCCAGTGCTTCGTCAGCTCCTTCGCCTTCAGCGCGCAGCACCACGACGTCGCCGTGCGCGGCACCCAAGCTCATCAACGACAAGATGCTTGCCGCATCCATGGCGTCGTCGGCGGGCTCGCCTTGGCGGGCAATGGTGACCTCGACATCCAGGTCGCCTGCTGCTTCTGCGAAGATGGCGGCCGGCCGGGCATGGAGGCCGACGCGGCTTGCGATGGTGGCTGTACGTTCAGGCATTGGTGCTCCTTTGTAAGTGAACGGTCTTTGTTGGGAAGTCTAGACGCTGACGGTAGCTGCCGTCGGCGCTGTTTCCGACTCTACGGGCTTCTTGACGGCCCAGCGCTTGAGGGCGATGACCAAGAGTGCGGTGATGACCACTCCCACAGCGATGGACAGGAAGAACAGCAGGAAGTTGTCGATCGCGAAGAAGACGAACAGGCCACCGTGGGGAGCCTTTGACGTGACTCCGAAGGCCATGGACAGCGCGCCGGTGACTGCGCCTCCCACCATGCTGGCCGGGATGACGCGCAGGGGATCGGCGGCGGCAAACGGAATGGCACCCTCAGAGATGAACGAGGCTCCCAGAAGCCAGGCTGCCTTGCCGTTCTCACGCTCTGCGAGGGAGAAGAGCCTCTTGTCGAGGACGGTTGCCAGGGCCATTGCGAGCGGGGGAACCATGCCTGCCGCCATAACTGCTGCCATGATTTGCCATGGTGCCTGGTTGGTGACAGACGCAGCACCCAGCCCGGCCACCGCGAAGGAGTACGCGACCTTGTTGACGGGACCGCCGAGGTCGAAGCACATCATGAGGCCCAGGATGATGCCGAGAATGATGGCGCCGGCCCCTGTGAGGCTGGAAAGGCCTGTGTTCAGGGCCTTTGTCAATGCCACGATGGGTGCGCCGAGTATCAAGAACATGAGGCCGGATGCCACGAGGGAGGCGATCAACGGGATGATCACCACGGGCATCAGGCCGCGAAGCCAGCGCGCCACATTCAGCCTGCCCAGTTGGTGCGCGACGTAGCCTGCCAGGAGGCCGCCCACGATGCCGCCGAGGAAGCCGGCGCCCATGAATCCGGCCACTGCACCGGCGACGAAGCCCGGGGCAATGCCCGGACGATCAGCGATGGCATAGGCAATATATCCGGCAAGTGCGGGCACCAGGAAGCCGAGGGACAAGGCCCCGATCTTGAACAGGACCGCGCCCAGATAGGCGCCGAGGGGACCCCAGGCGTTGTCAGGGAAAGCTGTTGGGAGATTGAAGATGCTGTTCTCCACCACAATCTTGTCCGCGAAGCCCGTGATCAAGTACCCGCCCATGAGGAAGCCCAGTGCAATGAGCAAACCTCCACCGGCAACGAACGGAATCATGTAGCTGACGCCGGTCAACAGGGCACGCTTCAGCTTCTGGCCGATGTGCTCGCTGCCTTCTTCCTGGGCACGCTCGGCTTGCTCCTCGGCGCCAAAGTGCGGCACGCGGCGTGCGTGGGGATCGTCCGCAGCGGCGAGGGCTTCCTGGACCATCTTGGTGGGCTCGTCGATGCCACGCTTTACCGGTGCGTTGATGACAGGTTTACCTGCGAAGCGCTCCTTGCCGCGAACATCGACGTCGACGGCGAAAATCACCGCATCCGCGGCGGCGATGATCGCCGGGTCCAGCGGCTTGGCTCCTGAGGAACCCTGGGTCTCCACCTGAAGATCCACGCCCATCTCCTTGGCTGCGGCCACGAGCGAGTCAGCTGCCATGTAGGTGTGGGCGATGCCGGTGGGGCAGGCGGTAACGGCGACGAGGCGCTTGGGTGCTGAAGTAGCGGCTGCTTCGCGCTGCCCAACCACTCCGGGACCCCCACTCGCGGCCTCACTGGTGCGCGGAACATCGCTGATGGCGCCATCAACCAGTTCCACGATTTCTTCAGGGGTGGAGGCGGAACGCAGCGCTGCCGTGAAGTCCTTCTTGATGAGGGAGCGCGCCAGCTTGGAGAGCAGCTTCAAGTGCTCCTGATCGGCGCCGTCCGGTGCTGCGATGAAGAAAATGATGTCAGCCGGGCCGTCCTTGGCGCCGAAATCCACCTTGTGGGACAGGCGTGCCATGGCGAGGGTTGGTTCCGTCACAGCGGCCGAGCGACAGTGTGGGATGGCGATGCCACCCGGGACGCCGGTGGCGGTCTTCTGCTCCCTGGCGAAGGCGTCTGCGAAGAGTCCTTCGACCTCGGTGGCGCGGCCGGCGGCGGCAACTTTGCCTGCCAAGACACGGATGACGTCCTCTGGCGAGCCGCCCAGGTTTTGGTCGAGGGTGACCAATTGGGGTGTGATCAGCTGGGTCACTGTGAGTCCTTCTGAAGGGCCGTGATGGTTACGGCATGGGGGGTTGTTTGGTGGACTGCCGGGACAGTGGAGCCCGGCAGCGAAGCAGCAGCGGCACCATGTGCCACGGCTTGACGGAGGCAGTCCTCTGCGGAACCGCCCTGGGTTTGGGCCAACAAGTAGCCGGCAAGGGAAGAATCCCCGGCGCCCACTGTGCTGACGGCCTTAATCGGTGGATGAGTGGCAAGCCACGCACCATCTGCGGTCACCAGCACTGCGCCTTTGGATCCGAGCGTCGCCAGGACGGCACCTACACCGCTGGCAACGACGGCGGCAGCGGCTTGGGCAGCTTTTTCAGGATCTGCCTCCAGCTGCTCAGCTGTGGAGACGTTGGTGAAGCCGGCCGCGGCGGCGAGCTCGGCGAGCTCTTCCGCGTTCGGCTTGAGGAGGTCCGGCTTCCCTGCCGCATCGCCCACCAAGGCCGCCGCAAGCGGGGGTCCGGAGGAGTCGATGGCGATGCCGGGGGCTGCCGTTCCGTTTGCGTCCGACCGAAGCCGGCGTGCAATCGTGGCGTAGAAATCCGCAGGGACTCCTGGTGGGAGGGAGCCTGCGAGGACAACCCAGCTGGCACCACGGGAGCTTTCCAGCAGCAGCCCGATCAGGGCTTCTTGCTGTTCTTCGCTCAATTCCGGGCCGGGTTCATTGATCTTGGTGGTGACCCCATCGGGTTCGGTGAGGGTGACGTTGCTGCGCAGCGCCTGCCCGATTGGCAAGGCAGCAAACGGGACACCGGCGTCGTGCAGTCCTGAAAGAACCGGGTCCGCGGCGGCGCCGGGGAGCACCGCCAGGGTCTTAAGTCCGGAGGCCACGAGCGCCCGGGAGACGTTGACGCCCTTGCCGCCGGACTCCTGGTGAACGGCGACGGCACGCTGCACTTCTCCGCGGACCAGTGCTCCAGGAAGTTCCACGGTGCGGTCCAAGCTGGGGTTGGCGGTCAATGTGACGATCATGCGACCACCACCTCGACGCCGGCCTCGGCCAAGGCTTCCGCCAGGTCCCGGGAAGGTTGCCTGTCTGTAATCAAGGTGTCAACGTCCTTCAAAGTAGCGAACTGGACCAGCGTTTCAGCGTCCAGCTTGGAAGAATCGGCCAACGCAACCACCCGGCGGCCGGATTTTACGAAAGCGGCTTTTACCGCGGCTTCCTCGGGATCCGGGGTGCTCAATCCAAAGGTCGGGTGGATGCCGTTAGCGCCGATGAAGGCGATATCAGGCCGAAGCCGGTAGGCCGCATCCACGGTGGATTGTCCGACGGCGGCCTGCGTTAGTCCGCGGACGCGCCCGCCGAGTGTCTGGAGGGCGATCCCTTGGGCTGAGGAGAGCTTGCCGGCGATGGGAATGGCGTGCGTAATCACCACGAGCTCGCCGCCCCCAAGGGAAGAAGGGGCCCGCTGGGCCAAGAGGTCCGCGAGGATTTCCGTGGTGGACCCTGCGTCCAACAGGATGCTGGCGCTGGCGCCGGGGACCATGGCCAAGGCAGCGCTTGCGATACGGAGCTTTTCGGATTGGCGCTGGATGGCGCGTTCGAAGATGCTTTCTTCCCGGGTGGTGAGGCGGTCTGTGGGGACTGCGCCGCCATGAACGCGACGTAGGCTCCCGGAGTCCTCAAGGGCAGCGAGGTCGCGGCGGATTGTCTCAGTGGTAATGCTGAAGCGCTCAGCGAGGTCCGTGACACTCACCCGTCCGCGCTCTGTGACGAGCTCGGAGATCAGTTGCTGGCGTTCTTCGGCGAACACTTGCCCTCCATTGCGATGAACCGATGAGTCGAACTTCCAGTGGGGTGACCAGAGTCACACGAATGTGGAATTGATTGACTATATCTTTGTTTTGATGGACAAGTCAAGGCATATCAACAAAAACAAAGATTGATCGGCGTGAGCCAGAAGCACGAAGGTCGAGGGCAAAAAATCGAGGGCGTGCTGCACTCCCTGAAGTGCGGCACGCCCTCTTTCTTCAGGCCCCGGCGCGGAGCGCCGAGGCCCGGCCTGTAGGGGTGGTGTGTGTTTAGTGCAGTGATGAGGGGCGGAAGTTACGGCCGCCGTGGACTTATGAGTGGGGTAGTGGCCTGAGGCGGCTCCGGCGGTCCCGGGGAAACGGTGATGCCGAAATGCGGGGATCGACGCCGGTTCCCGGGTAGTCGATGGGAAGGTTGTCCGGATCCGGCGGGTCCGGTACTTTGTGCTTGGTCGATCCCGGCGCGGCGGCCGCGGCCTTGGATTCCGTCCTTTTCGGTTGTGTGTGCATTTGAACTCTCCCGATAGTCATGGGACCTGCCGGTAGGCGTGCCCCGTTGCCTGTTCCCGACGGTTAGTCGGGGATTTCCATGCGGAATCCGCAGTGGCAGCCGAGGATTCGCGTGTTGATGCAGGTCTCATAAAGCTGCTCCGAGGACCTTGGCTCCAGTGCAAGGAGGCACTGGATGCGACGCAGTTCGTGGCTCTGGGTTTTCATGGGTTCGCCGCAATGAAGGAACTGGCCTCCAAACTGCAGCACCCCTGGCGTGACTCCAGGGCGGTTCAACACCAATGCCACGCGTTGGATGGAGGCAGTGTGCTCATAGGAGTACCTGCAGGCGCTGCACTCGTAAGTCACGTCCACCACGTTGGGCAGGGGCGGGTAGTGCGACTGGATGGAATCCACCGAAAGATGCTGGTCCGCGTCGCAGTGTTTGCACCACAGAGGCTCATCCGGCGGCTGCTGTGCTTCGTCCGGAACGCGTGATGCTGGCTGGGCCGGCATGGGTCACCTCTGCAATGATGCTGCGGGGCGCCCAGCTGCTTGAGCGGAAGAAGGTCCGGTCAATGTTGCATGACCGTAGCTAGATTCTGCACTGAGGTATCCGCGGAAAGCAAGGATTCGCGTTGACTCATGGAAAAGGTCCGCGGAGCCGGGTACGTTGCCTCATCGGAAAA
>NZ_JARVTA010000028.1:0-1084 GCF_030208915.1 Arthrobacter sp. efr-133-TYG-104 | reverse complement strand
GTGTTGAGGGTCACGATGAAGACGCCTGTGTAGAAGATGAGAACGATCTTCGATGCCTCACCGATCCCGAACCAGACGAACCTGCGCCTCCCCATCCTCAGGCTCGCCACCCGGCTGGCTGAGTACATAGTTGTACTCAGTCAGTAGGTTGGTTGCACCTGTTGATGGGTGGCTTGCCTCCGAGGCTGCCGTATGGCCGGCGGTTGTTGTAGAAGTCTAGCGGGACTTCAGCGCGTCCGTGCGGGCCTGGTTGGAGGTGAAGGCCCAGCCTTCCTGGAGGGTGCGGTTGAAGCGTTCTGCCTTGCCGTTCTGCCAGGGGTGGCGGGGTTTGATCAGGATGCGTTTGACTCCCAGTTGGGCCAGTGCATCCTGAAAGTCGCGGGAGAGCCGGTAGGCGAAGGCGTTGTCAGTCATGACCCGCTTCACGGGTGCGCCGCTGGCTGCCATGGCGGCCGCGGCCCGGGTGAGGAACCCGGCGCAGGTCGGGCTTTTCTCGTCAGGCAGGACCTCGGCGTAGGCCAAACGGGTGTGGTCATCGACGGCCACGTGAACGTAGTCAAAACCGACCCGTGTGTGGCCTGATGCATCGTTGCGGACGGATTGCTTAGGGTCTGCCCGCCAGCCGCCCCGTCCGGGATCCTGCCAAGCTTCTTGACGTCGGCGTGGACCATGTCGCCGGGAGCGTCGCGTTCGTAGCGGCGGTCGGTCGCCCGGGATGCCCGGATCCGCGCCCCGGTTACCGGGTCCAGGTCCAGGTCCAGGTCCAGGTCCCACAGCCTGGGCATACCGGCGCGGGCCAGGATCCGGGAGACCGTCCGGGCACTCGTGCCGCAGCGCAAAGCCAGGCCCGGCGAGGACGCGCTCGACGAGGATCCGCCTACCGTTCGGAGTTAGGCGGGCGTTACGGTGGACCATGAAGACCTCTTGGTCGTTGGCTGTGTGGTAACCACCAACCTAAGATGTCTTCACCTATTCACGATGTAACCAACGTCCTGACCCAGTACACCTAGTCGAGGACATCGCCTGAGCTGGTTGTTCCGGCCACCAAAGCAACGTCCAGAAAAGTGCCCCTCCTGCTAACGGC
>NZ_JARVTA010000026.1:0-86432 GCF_030208915.1 Arthrobacter sp. efr-133-TYG-104 | reverse complement strand
GACTCGACTCATCCGTGAAGGATGTCTCGACTCATCACAAAAGTGGAGATGGGGGGAATTGAACCCCCGTCCGATGTCGTGTTGTCAGGGCTTCTCCGGGCGCAGTTTGCGTCGGACTTTCTCGGCCCCAGCTATCCTGCAAACAGGTAGCTGATCCGGGCCCAGTCATCTAAGAGTCCCGTTTGCCTCGGTGACGAAGGCAAACAGCAGTGGCTATCTAAATGACGCCAGGATCCGGGGCGATAGCAACCCCGGGCTGACGGACTGTCTTACTGCTTAGGCAGCGAGAGCGAAGTCAGTGCGCTTAGATTCGGCACTTATTGGTTTGCAGACAGCGTTTACGAGATAATTCTGCATCCTCGGCCCGCTTCACCTGTCGCGACTAACATCGTCGAAACCGATCATCCCCGTATTTTGTTATCAAACCCGACGGCTACCTACCCAATCATGCGGTCGATGGCCACCGGACTATTAATCATAACGCATGGAGACGGGCATGCATTCCCCGACCCACCTGGGCGATCCACGACGTCGGCCGCGTGCCTGCCGGCCGCCAGCCGGTGCAGCGACTGGTCGCCCTTAGCGTCGGTTCCGCTCGCGCAACTCGCGCAAGGATTCGCGTTTGTCCTGTTGTTCCCGGAGCGTCTGGCGCTTGTCGTAATCCTTCTTACCGCGGGCAATCGCGATTTCCACCTTGGCCCTGCCGTCAAGGAAATACAACTGGAGCGGTACCACGGTGAAGCCCGATTCGCGGATTTTTTGCGAGATCTTGTCGAGTTCGTCTCGGTGCAGCAAGAGCTTACGACGACGGCGGGCGGCGTGGTTGGTCCAACTGCCTTGGTGATACTCCGGTATATGGATCCCCTCCATCCACAACTCGTCGTTGTAGAAGGTGCAGAACCCATCAACCATCGAGGCGTGACCCTCGCGCAGCGACTTGACCTCGGTACCCATCAAAGCGATGCCCGCCTCATAGGTATCCAATACGAGATAGTTATGCCGGGCCTTGCGATTGGTGGCCACTACCTTACGGCCACTTTCCTTAGGCACGGTAGAACTCCTCATTAGATGCGAATGTTGGATACGGATTCGAACTAGTCTACGTCAATCCCGGAGCCGGTTCCCGCGCTAGAGGAGGGTCATCGGGTCAACAGCCACACCGTTGAGCCACGTCTCGAAGTGAGCATGGCAGCCGGTCGAGTTGCCTGTGCTTCCGGAGTAGGCGATGAGTTGGCCTTGGGCTACCTGCTGTCCGTTGGCCACAACGATGCTGCTGTTGTGGTAGTAGATGGTGGTCAGCGAATTGCCCTGGATGACGCCATGGGACAACTTAACCCGCCACCCGCCGCCGTCGGCCGAATTCCAACCCGAGTTGAAAACCGTGCCGGCCGCTGCCGCGTAGACCGGCGTTCCACATGCCACGCCGAAGTCAATACCCGTGTGCAGGTAGCCACCCGTGCCATAGAAATCGATGGTGCCCGGAGGCGTTGCCCGCCATCCGAACCCCGACGTGATGGGAACCTGGCCGGCGAACGGATGAATCAGCCCAAACGCCGACGGCGACCCCGCCGGAGGTGCGACGTATGGGGCTTGCGGAGGCGCCGGCCTCCCCTGTGCAGCCGCTGCGGCCTGGGCTGCGGCAGCAGCTTGTTCTGCGAGGCGGCGCTGCTCGGCTTCCCACGCTTCCCGCAGCTTTCGGTCCCGGTCTTGGATCTCGGCAGCAACGGAATCCTGTGCAGCCTTCACCTTCGCGAGGTTGGCTTCGATCCCAGGTTTGGCAGCCTGGAGCTGCCCGTTCAGGCGGGTCGTGTCATCGATGAGCTTATCGACGTCGGCCTTCTTGCTGGCGGCATCGTCCCGAGCGGCCTTTTCCCGCTCAAGGGCAGCGTCCGCCTTGGCCTTAAGGTCCTGAATTTCCTGCTCCACGGCAGCGAGCCGGGCCTGCGAATTGACGTTGGTCGCGTTTTGCTGCGTCAATTTGGTCATTGCAGCGTTTTGGCTGCGCATTGCTTGGTCTGCCAAATCCATTGACTCGGTCAGGCTTCCGGTTTCATTGGACCCGAACAACAAAGCCACATTTGTCGGAACGCCGCCTGATTTATAGGCCTGCGAAGCGATCTGGCCAATCAGCTTTTTGGTGTCCGTGATCTTTTGCTTGTCGCTCTCCAACTGGCTGGTGATCGTTGCCTTGTTCTGCTGGGCCAACTCAACCCTGGCGGCTAAAGCATCGACATCCTTTACGGCGCTGGCAACCTTGCCCTGCGCTTCGAGGAGGGCCTGTTGCGCGCCGGGAAGGCGTCCCTGGTAAATCACCAAATCACCGGCGGCTTTCGCAATACCGGAGTCGACAAACTCGAGGGACGCCTGCACCCGGTCGGACTCAGCTTGAAGTGCCGCCTGTTGGTCGTCAAGATTATCCGCCCGCGCGTCCGGTGCGCCCGTAAGGAGACTGATGGCGAGACCGAGAGCCAAGACACCGCCGACCATCCGGGCTGGCCCCAGGGCAGCGCGTCGACGCGCCAGTGCCGGTTCCATTGTGGTCATCAGGAGTCCTTTTCGCCTATCAGCATCGTTATGTGCACTATCCAAACGTTCGCAGCTAAACCTTCAAGTAACGCCTGAGGGTGAGTAAGGATGATATCCCAGCCAAGCCGCCACCCAGTGCAATCAGCACAGGCGCGATCACCAAGACCTGGGTCGAAGAAATGAACGGAGTATTAAGGAACTGCTTGGACAGGTCACCGTTGAGCCAGAAATGGGCCATCAGCCATAGCGTGACCGAGGCAAGCAAGGCACCGACGACGGCGGCAATGACGCCTTCGAGGATAAACGGCAGTTGGATGACCATCTTGGAGGCTCCAACCAGGCGCATAATGCCGGTTTCGCGCCGTCGACTGAAGGCCGAAAGCCTAATGGTGGTCGTAATCAGCAGCACCGCACAGAAAATCATCACCGCAGCAACACCTACAGCAGCCACCGAGGCGCCGTTCATCCATGAGAAGATCCGCTCCAGCACTTGCCGCTGGTCGCTGACCGTCTCGACCCCGGGCTGGCTTGAGAATGTTTCACTTATGATCTGGTACTTCTGGGGGTCCTTCATGTTGATGCGGAACGACGCCGGCAGCTGGTCCTGGGACACGGAATCAACAATGGGAGAGTTGGAGAACTGCTCCTTGAAGTGCGTGTACGCCTCAGCCTGGGATTCGAACTGGTAGTCGTTGATGTACTGCTTGACCGCAGGCGAGTCCAGCAAGGCCCGAATGTTGGCCTGCTGTTCCTTTGTCACCGGGCCGGAGGCGCAACCAGCCGCCGTCGAACCGTCATTGCACAAGAAGACCGCCACCTGGACTTTGTCGTACCAGTAGCCCTTCATCTGGTTGATCTGCATTTGCAGCATTCCGGCGGCGCCTACGAACGTCAAGGAAATGAAGGTCACCAGGACCACCGAAATCACCATCGACAGATTGCGGCGAAGGCCGCTGCCGATTTCGCCGAGGATAAATAAGAACCTCACAGCTGGACCCCTTGCGCGCGGTCAAGCTCCTCGCCACTGGCATCCTTCAACCGCCGCGACTCCCCCACTACCGGGATCATGGACGTGTAGAGAGCCTTCGCTTCATCGCGGATGACCTTGCCATTTTTGAGCTCCACCACACGGCGTCGCATTTCGTTGACGATGTCGTCATCGTGTGTTGCCATGACCACAGTGGTCCCGTTCTGGTTGATCTTGTCCAAGACCCCCATGATGCCCATCGATGTAATGGGATCGAGGTTTCCGGTTGGTTCATCAGCAAGAAGAATGCCTGGCCGATTGACGACGGCGCGCGCGATCGCCACGCGCTGCTGCTCACCACCGGAGAGTTCGTGCGGCATCCGGCGTTCCTTGCCTTCCAGGCCCACGGTCTTCAACACTTCAGGGACTGTCTCGCGGATGATCGACCGGCTTTTGCCGATGACCTGCATCGCGAAGGCGACATTTGCGAACACATTCTTCTGGGGCAGCAACCTGAAGTCCTGGAAGACGACGCCGATTCCGCGGCGAAGTTTCGGGACACGCCAGCTCGAGATGTTGGCGACGTTCTGGCCCGCGACGTACACGGAGCCGGACGAGGCTTTATCCTCTTTCAGGATCAGGCGGAGGAAGGTTGACTTGCCTGAGCCCGATGCACCCACCAGGAAGGTGAATTCGCCGCGGTTGATCTCAAGGCTGACGGAGTCGAGTGCCGGACGGGCATTCTGCTCGTAGACCTTGGTGACATTCTCAAATCTGATCATGGCCCTTAGGAACCCCGCCGGACATGACATGAGTGCCCAGTCCAACAGCCGGAGCGCGGGCTTTCGTTGGGGGAAGTGAGGGCACCGGCTTCTCGACTATACGCACGGGTGATCCGGGTTTTGGGTGCTTTCGGCAGCGTGTCGCGTAATCGGGTCCGTGCGCAATGCCGCCGGCGAGTCAGTCTTGGTTGGCCGCAGCGTTGCGGTTACCGGTTCGCCAGCGGATGCCCGCATCGATGAAATCGTCGATGTCACCGTCAAGCACGGCTGATGTGTTCCCCACTTCGTGCTCCGTCCGGAGGTCCTTGACCATTTGGTACGGGTTGAGCACGTAGGAACGCATTTGGTCGCCCCAAGATGCCTTGACGTCGCCGGCCAAGGCTTTCTTTTCTGCGTCCTGTTGCTCTTTCTTGACGAGCAGCAATCGGGACTGAAGCACACGCATGGCCGCCGCCCTGTTTTGCAGTTGGGATTTTTCGTTCTGCATCGACACCACAATGCCGGTGGGAATGTGCGTCAAACGTACGGCGGAGTCAGTGGTGTTCACCGACTGGCCACCTGGTCCCGAGGAACGGAAGACGTCCACCCGAATTTCGTTATCGGGGATCTCAATCGAGTCCGTTTGTTCGATCAGGGGGATGACCTCCACAGCGGCGAACGAGGTCTGTCGCCGTCCTTGGTTGTCAAAAGGACTGATCCGAACCAGTCTGTGCGTCCCTGCTTCAACGCTTAGCGTTCCAAAAGCGTAGGGCGCTTTGACTTCGAAAGTAGCCGACTTCAGGCCCGCTTCTTCGGCGTAGGAGGTATCCATAACGGTGGTCGGGTAACCATGGCGCTCAGCCCACCGCAGGTACATGCGCATCAACATCTCGGCGAAATCGGCAGCGTCGACTCCGCCGGCTCCAGCACGAATGGTGACTACCGCTTCTCGTTCGTCGTATTCACCCGAGAGCAGCGTCACAACTTCAAGCTCGGCCAGCGCTTTTCGGATCGACGTGAGTTCTTTCGCGGCTTCGGCCATTGACGCCTCGTCGCCTTCATCCTCGCCCAACTCCACGAGTACCTCAAGGTCATCGATCCGCGCAGCAAGCCTGGAAAGCCGCTCTACTTCGGATTGCCGATGGGACAAACGTGAAGTCACTATTTGAGCGGAAGCGGGGTCATCCCAGAGATCCGGAGCGCCTGCCTGCTCGCTTAGTTCGGCAATCTCCGCCTTCAAAGCATCAACATCCGTGACGTTCTCGATGGACATGTAAGTGCCGCGAAGCGCGCGGATTTCTGCGGGAAAATCAATTTCAGCCATGGTTGTTCCAGCGTACGCTATTGGCCGGACGCTACTGAGTCAGCCGGGATCGCGCTGTCGACTTTACCTCTACGACAACGCCATCGGGCACGAGGAAGCTCACTACCGGCGGGTGGGCAACAGCCGTGAGCTCCACAACGGCCGTCCCGCCCGGGTCACTGCCGGTTCCCGGGCCGATTTTCAGCTGATCATGAGCAGCGAAGGCATCGACGGATGCAAGGTACGAATTCGCAGAGCTGACCACGCGCTCGTCCACCAGGGTCGTTGCGGGAGCACTTTCACCACCTATGTCCCCCACGATGAAAGAGTCAGCAGCGGCGAGGGCCGCGCCATCGGCCAAGGACAGGAGTCTCTTCTGTTCAAGGTAGACCGCTGAGGCTGCCATCACCACGGTCGCCAGTAGCAGCGACAGCAGGACAAAACCAACAATCAGCACCGTCAGTTGGCCTCGTTCGCCGGCTCGCACCACACCCGGTTCATCACTCCGTCGAGAGGAGACTCGCGTCAAGAATCCAGTCATCGGAACCGTCCCACCACTTGAGTAGCGGACGCACTCACCCGGGCTGCGTTCAGTTGAAGCACTTCCCCGAACGGCACCATCGGCAGCGGGACGGCGAGGCGCACGCTGACAGTTACTTTGCTTCCCGGCACGGCGCAATCGTTCCCGTCGCAGGTGATGTCCACGCGTGCCTGGTCGGCCTCGAAACCATAATCTTTCAGCGCGACGAGCACGGCCTGCTCGGCCGCAGTCCGCCCCTTGCCCGAATCATCCTGAAGCACAAGGACTTTGGCCGCTTGATCGGCGGCACCCACGACGGCGAAGGCGCCCCCTTGGATTTGGGCGACGGAAACCACGAAATAGACCACCGGAACCATGAGCAATAATGCCAAAAACGTGAATTCGACGACGGCGCTCCCGCCCTCTGGGTTACCGGCGTCCATTGGTGAAGCCGCCTTCGATGACGTGCCGCTCGGTAGGCACGCCGCCTCGCCGAGTCGTCTGCTCAGGTGGCGTCCGAGCCTCTGCAACCTACGGCTCAGCTGCCTAACCCAAAAGCGCGGCATGCCCCTTCACCTCCAGCGTCCCGCTTGGGCCAAGCAAGCCAATGACAGGGAGGGGTGCCCGCACTGTCACCTCGATGGTGCGTACACCACCCACCCTCACCTCGCTGGATTCGATGTCCTGTGCAAAGTCCGGGTTCAATGCAGCGGCAATGAGAGTCCGCGCCCTGGCACTGGCATCAGCGGATGTTCGATCGGCCAAAGCGCCATACCTGGCGCCGGACGCAGCAGCATCGATGAGGGTATTCCGGACGTGAAGAATCAGTGTTAGCTGAACAATGGACACAAAAAACATTGTCAATAACGCGCCCACCAAAACGAAGTCAACGACTGCTGATCCTTGCTCGTCGATGCCTTTCACGGCAGAGTCACAGTGGCGCTACATGTGAAGATCCGGGCCGCCCCCATGGCCTACTTGCCCACCTTCGCCATTGCTTGGTTGAACAAGTCCGCCAAGGCGGGCGATTCAATCGCCAGGAGACCTGCAACCAATATCGCGGACATCAAGGTGATCATGACCCAGCCGGGTACGTCGCCGCGCTCCCTCCTTTCTTCGGTAGGGAACGCGCGGAGTATCACTAACCGGATTACCACTAAGAGGCTAAGGCCAAGGCACGACTGCTGCAGCAGAGCGGGCAGGCCACTCCCGAGGCGAACGATTGTTTTCATTTTTCCCCCAATGTTTCGCTTACTTGAATTACATTCACTTCGTATTTCACGAACTTTTATGGCTGAAGCCGTGGTCCGGCGTGGGACGGTCTAGAAGGACATTTCCAGCGCTGCAATAGCGGGAAAGGCCGCGAAGACGACAGTCAACGGGAGAACCCCGAAAACCAACGGCACCATCATCGCGATTTCCTTCCGTCCCGCAGACTCCATAAGCTCGCGCTTGGCAGCGTCCCGGACATCAGATGCCTGGGCCCGAAGGACATCCGCGAGTGGAGTCCCCCGTTCCACGGCGACCACGAGACCGTCAACAAACCGGACGAGCGGCGGCAACTCGGTCCTTCCGGAAAACGCACCGAGAGCCTCCGTCATCGGTCTGCCCGACCTCGTGTCCGCGAGAACTGTGGCAAACTCTGCCGCCAGCTCTCCCCGTGAGGTTCGACACACCCTGTCCATAGCTCCCATCGCGCTTTCGCCAGCAGCCACCGCGAGCGCCATCAGTTCGGCAAGGCTGGGAAACTCCGAGAGCATCCGGGATTCACGGCGCTTTATCTGTTGGCTCAAGAGGAAATCCCGAAGCAGAAAGCCACACAATGTAGCGCCCACCACCGACACGAGTGCAAAGGGAATGTTGAACCGGCCCGACGCGGCGCCCAGCGACACTGCAATGAGGGACAGCAGAAAACCCCCGGCCCCCCACAACAGTTGTTCAGCCCGAAAGTCCGTGGTTGACGTTGATGAGCCAGCGCGCGAGAGACGCTTTGCCAGCAAGGCTGCGCCCAGGTTGTATCGCGACAAATGGGATACAGCGTCACCGATGATCGGACGCAGGATCTGTTCAAGGGGCCCAAACGGTGTCAAGTTATGGACCGGGGAACGCAAGAGGCGTGATTCCAAGTTATGGGATCTGAGCTGGGGAGCGATCCGATCGGCGAAGGTGGTTCCTCGCATTAAAGGCAAGCGGACCAGCACTATCCAAAGACCAGCTCCAAGCATCAGGCCGCAAAGAACGGCTGCAACCATCAAAGTATTCACCGGAGCACCCGCTCATCCTCGGGCAAAGCACCGATCCGTAGCATCACGGTGTAACAGAGAACGGACACTACTAGGCCGCCTAGAAGCACTACGGCTCCGAGCCCCGAATTGTACGCAAGCATCGCTTCGGGACGACCGGCCATGACCACCACGACAATCCACGGCGCCGCTACGGCAAGACGGGCCGCATTGACCGTCCACGATTGCCGCGCCTCAAGTTCGCTGCGCGTTCTCGCGCTCTCCCTTAGGAATTCAGCGAGGGTACCCAACATCTTGCCGAGGTCCGAACCACCAACTTCACGCGTCATGCGGAGTGCCTCGATGATGCGATCCGCGACCGGATCCGCCAACCGGGCTTTGAGCTTGTTCAAGGCGGCTTCGAAGTGACCGCCGGACCTATAGTCGGCACCAAACTCCAGAAATAATTCGCGCAGTTCCACAGGTCCGTTGTGCCCTAGTTGAATCAACGCCTCCGGCAAGGCCAGTCCAGCCCGTATCGCAGAGCGCAAGTGGTCCACCACGTCGGGCCATAGCTGACGCAATGTAGCCCGCCGTTTCCTCGCCCGCCAGCGAACAGCTCCGAAGGGCAGCCAAGAGCCGAAAAGCCCGAAGCATGCGGCAACTGGCACCGAATGTGTCACGAGGAGAAAGACAAGGGCTGTAACTACTCCGAAGCATGCACAGGAGAGCACGAGTCCCGCGGCGGACACCCTCTCGATTCCTGCAGCCTGCAGCAAAAGTTCCAGGCGGCCGGCTTTAGGTTCTTTCGGTTGTCTAGGCGGCTCGTCCCAGGCAGACCACCATACGAGGAATCCGCCAACGCCGAGCAGCAGACCGAGAAACGGCGCCATCACTTAAGCTCCAGGAGCGCCGAAACATCAAATCCTGCCCGCGCAAACTTTTCGGCCGCAGGCATGGAGTTTGCCCGTGGTTGCAACCGGCCATCCATCAGGCCGAAAACGCCGGACGATTCGATGATCCCGTTCTCAACCCTTCTTCCCAAGGACAGCACTTCCGTGACTTGCCGCTTGCCGTTGGGGTGGCGGCCGCAGTGGACCACGAGGTCAATACACGACGCCACAGTGGGCACCACAAAGGCGCTTGATATATTCGCCCCGGCCAAGAGAGGAAGGGTGCATATCTTCGTTACGGCATCGTGCGCGGAGTTGGCGTGTACGGTGCACATACCAGGAAGGCCTGAGTTCAAAGCAATCAGCATGTCCAAGCTTTCGGCCTCACGGACTTCCCCCACCACAAGGCGATCCGGTCGCATTCGAAGTGCTTCCTTCACCAAACGGCGCAAGGGGATTTCCCCGCCCCCTTCAAGATTTGGCTGACGGCACTGGAGTCCCACGACATCACGTAGTGGAAGCTGCAGTTCAAAGATTTCCTCTACGGTGATGACACGTTCACGCGAACCAATGCTCGCGGCGAGACAGTTCAGCAAGGTGGTCTTTCCGGCTTGAGTCGCACCGGAAACCAGGATGTTGAGTCCGCTGGCGACGGCGGCTCCCAAGAACCTGGCTGCCTGGGGCGTAAGGCTGCCGAGGTCCACCAGATGCTCCAACCGGCTAGCGCGCGCGACAAACTTTCGGATATTAACGGCCCAGTGCTTCCGGGTGATATCAGGGATGACCACGTGCAACCTGGAGCCGTCGGGCAATGCAGCATCGACGAATGGCGAGGATAGGTCCAGCCTGCGGCCGGAACTTTTCAACATCTTTTCAACCAAGTCCCGAACCTGTTGGTCGCTCAGTGCTATCCCTGTGAGCTCCGATTCCCCGTTGCGAGCCACGTAAACTTCCTGGGGCGCATTAATCCACACTTCTTCTATGGAAGGATCATCCAGAAGTGGTTGCAGGGGTCCGAATCCGGCAATGGCGTCAAAGATGTGTCGGCGGGCAGTGTCGAGATGGCCCAGCGGAGGAAGCGGTGCCAGAAGGGCCCGTTCATCGTAATCGCTGATAGCAGCATCAACGAGGCTCCGCACGTCCACGGATTGCTCCAACGGATCCAATCCGCGCCGCCTGATCAGCTCGCGGACTTCTCCTTCCACGATCTTTACAGCGTCCACGGTTCCCCCAAAGAGTGGTTTCCAGCTCATAGCGGGAGGAACCTCCCGCTGGATTTACGCTAGGCGAGCCTGAGTAGGGAACAAAGTCCTTCGAAGACCTATGTGGATAACCGCCTTGGAGCAGTGCGTACCACGTGTTGCTTCTGCATCTTGCTTCCCACTAGTCACTCCAGTCACAGAATGTTAGGGTAAAGGCCGTTAGGAGCTGGCCTTTGGTCCCATGCGCAGGCGCCCGCCCCGGAGCTTGTCCGCAAGCCACACCATGTGCCGCTGACCCGCGGCACAGGGCCGGATGTGAAGATGACAAGTAAGAGTCCAACTGAACGTACCCGCCTGAGGTCCTTGGCTCGGGCAGGAATCGCGGTTTCCATCTCCCTTATTTCGGGGAGCTTTATTGGTATGCCTGCCATGGCAGTACCTTCGGCCCCACAACATAGCCTTGCAGTGGCGCCGTCAGCGCCGCTCCCGACGCCCGGGCAGGGACCCAGGCCTGCGGCCAAGACCAAACCGCAAACCAACGAGTTGCCCAACCAGCAGCACGAGCTGGCCCCCGCCGTCGCGCCGACCCCCGCAGCAGCGGCAGCCGGCCCCGCGCCCGATGCCTTGATTCAAGGTTCCGGCAGCGCACCCATGCCGGGAAATGCCCCCGATGCGGAGACGAAGAAAGCCGCAATGCGGTCATCGATTCCCGCTGGCGGCGCCGAAATGGGACAGCGCTCCTCGCGGGTCCTCGCCACTAAGAAGGACGGCACTGCGGCGCCCGCGAGTGGCCGGGCGGTTGGCGGAGCGGTTAACGCCACCGTTCCGATGACGGCGGACACCTCGCATTGGCGGCCAAGCGTGGGGGTGGAGGGTCAGGATGTCAGCGCGCACCAAGGCAACGTGGACTGGCAGGGCCAGTGGAGCCAAGGGGTGCGTTGGGCTTACGTAAAAGCCTCAGAAGGCAACTACTACGTCAACGAGAACTACACCCAGCAGTACAACGGTTCCCGCGATGCCGGCATGATCCGGGGCGCCTACCATTTCGCCATCCCGAACTGGTCATCCGGTGCAGACCAGGCTCGTTACTTCGTGGCAAATGGCGGAGGATGGACAGCCGACGGCTACACATTGCCTCCCGTTCTGGACATTGAGTACAACCCGTACGCCGGACGGACCATCAACGGCTTTTACTTCGGCAACACGTGCTACGACATGTCCCAGGCGCAACTTGGCCAGTGGGCAGCAGATTTCGGAAATACCGTCAAAGCACTCACTGGGCGCTTCCCGGTCATTTACAGCACCACAGACTGGTGGAACACCTGCGTCGGCAACTCCACCTTTGGGAGCTATCCCCTCTGGATCGCTTCCTATTGGAACAACCCGACGAACTCCCCCGGATCCTTGCCTGCCAGCTGGAACGGCTACACGATGTGGCAGTACAGCAGCACGGGACCCTTTGAGGGGGATTCCAATATCTTCAACGGCAGCTACGACCAACTGAGGACGTATGCCCGCGGAGTCGGCTATCCCTCCAATCCGTCCATCAAGTCCGAGGCCGACATCCTCGTTACTAACGCCTCCGGACGATTGGACAACTTTCCGGCCGACGGCCAAGGCAATATCACCGGGCCGGTAACAATCGGTTCCGGTTGGGCAGGTGCCAAATCCATCTACGTCGTGGACTGGAACCAGGACGGCGTCCAAGACATCCTGTCGCAATGGCCGGACGGATCCCTCAAGGTCTTCCCAGGCGCACCCGGTGGCGGTTTCTATGCTCCCATTCAGGTCGGGAAGGGCTGGCAGGAGATGTCGCTGACCGTGGGGTGGTGGAACTCCGGCGACGGATATCCAGGAGTCCTGGGCCAGGACGCCTTCGGCGATATCTACCGATACCCAAACGCAGGGGGCGGTGTGCTGGGGGCAGGAGTCAAGATCGGTTCAGGTTTCACCGGCCACCAGATCAACCAGATTGACTTTGATGGAGACGGCAGTCAGGACCTCGTCACTCGAACGACGGACGGCACGCTCCGGCTCTACCGGTCGGACGGTTTGGGCAACTTCGTCAACGAGCCTGCTCGCGTCATCGGATCCGGGTGGGACGGCATGACCGCCGTCAGTTCCTCAACCAACTACAGCGGCGCCGCATCCCAAGGGCTTGTGGCGCGGGCGGCCAATGGCGACCTGGACTACTACCCAGCCGTTTCCAGATCATGGGGTAGCCAGAGTCTGATCGGATTGGGATGGAACGATGTCACCCTGATCAGTGGGGCGCCGGTCGACGTCGAGTCAACACTCGGCGTCGACGCGCCGGACGTCCTGGCCATCAGGCCCGATGCGAACCTTTACCGTTACCCCGGTTCCGGTTCCACCAGCCTCCTACCCCAAGAGTTGGTCGGCACCGGTTGGGCTGGCCTCAAAGCAGGATTCGTGACCGACTGGAACGGCGACGGCACCCTCGATGTGGTGGCCCAATGGTCTGACGGCCGCTTGAGCGTCTACCCGGGCAGGAACGGCCGAGGCTTCGGAGCTCCGATCAGCTTGGGTACAAACTGGGCCGGATGGACACTGACGGTCGGGACCTGGAAGACAACGGACGGCCACCCCGGGATAGTCGGGTACGACTCCACCGGCCGTTTGTTCTACTTCAATAACCTCAGCGGTGGAACAGTCAGCGCTGGTATCGCCATCGGTGTCGGCTGGACAGGTTTGGACATAGTCCAGATGGACTTCGACAAGGATTCGAAGCCTGACCTTCTCGCCAAGACCAGAACAGGTGACCTGAAGCTCTACCGCTCGAACGGTGCGGGTAATTTCATCCCGGAAACGCCCGAGGTGGTTGGAACGGGGTGGAACATCATTTCAAGCTTCGGAGCCATCCGTGACTTCTCGAACCCTGGTTCGACTGGCTTGGTAGCCCGGACCACCACCGGTGAGCTGCGCTACTACCCGGTTGGGCAGAACAAGGCGTGGGGTACACCGATGCCGATCGGCACCGGATGGAACGGCTTGAAAATACTGGCACCAGCGGCGAAGTAACTACTGTGGCGCTCGGCGCCGCTTTCATCGATCGAAGGCTTGTTCCCCTGGACTTCCCGGGAGGGCAGGCCTTCGGTCTTTTCGCAGCAGATTTCCGAACACCGTGACTATTTTTTTCGCGGGTTACCGGCCCTAAATGGCCGCCCCACATGGTCTAATGAAGTTGGTCTCACGTATTGGCTGTTCAGTGCATCCGGGAATCGGACTTTGTTTAGGGGTAAGCGAAGGTCATCCACTGCACGCAATCAAGGAGTGATCTTTTATGGCGTTTAGAGTTGGAACCGCAAGCGCTGACATAACGCCGTCGCTAAGCACCAATCCCTATATGGCCGGATATGGAACCACCGACGGCGGCCGCGTGGCAACCAGCAGTTCACCGTATGAGCCGCTTTACGCCCGCGCAATCCTCATATGGGAAGACACCAGCCCGCAAATCATCATCAGCGTTGATGTCTTGGCAATACCGAGGGCCATGCACCAGCGGATCCGGAGCCGCATTGTTGACCTGGCGGATTGGGCGAGCAGCGATATCATCCTCCAAGCAACCCACACGCACAACGGGCCCGCGCTGATTGACACCCTGCAGCCATACATGGCTTACGGTATTTCGGATCTCGGTCTTATCCGCTCCTACAGTGCAGACCTCGAAGACACCATCGTCAATCTTGCGCAGGATGCGCTCAATGCCAACGAAGTGGCGGTGACTTTCGACTACAAGGTGTCCAGCCAGAACATCGCCGCCAACAGAGCCGGCCTTCCGTACACGGAGACCGCGGTTCCGATTCTCGTTGCCAGAGGCACCAACGGAAAGCCTGTAGCTGTGATCTTCAGCTACGGCTGCCACCCGATCAGCGCCGGGCTGCGCACTTTGTTCGACGGCGACTTCGCGGCTGGAGCCTGCAACTATATCGAGAACAACAACCCAAATTGCTTTGCCATGTTCCTTCAAGGACCGGCCGGAGACCAAGATCCCGGCGGCGTCCGCAGCTGGGCGCTCCGTGACCAACACGCCGATGCGTTAGGTGCAACCGTCAGTACAAACATGCAGACCGCAGGACGAGCACTCACGGGCCCTATCAGCACACAGTACAAGGAAGTCCAGCTGCCTTTGGACATTACGGCCACGCCGGCCAACCTCGCCGCAGTGCGCGCGGACTACGTAGCGCGACTGCCTAATCCGGACGGTCAGCCGCAGTGGTATCAGCGCCACGCCCAGGTCATGATCGCTCGAATCGACAGCAACAGCTACAGCACCTCCGTGCCGTCCCCGTTCCAAGTCTGGAAATTCAATGGGAGCCCGCAACTGAAAATTGCCCTGGTCGGCGGGGAACTGGTCAGTGGCTATGGTGCCTACTTCCGAAACCAGAATGGTGGGAGCAACGGAATCATTATCGGCGGCTACGCGAACGAGTCCTGCTGTTACATACCCAGCAATGAGTTCTTTCCTCCGAACATGCCTCTTGGAAGCTACGAGGGGGGTTGGGAGCCCGATTACCCTGGAATTGCCGGTGGCGCCATGACTGTTTATGGCCATTTAGGTCACTTCAAAGCCGGTGCGAATGGAGTAGAAACAACCCTTATCAATGCAATGAACGCCATGCTCGCCTGATCCGGTGGCAGCAGAAAGGGTGCGGACCAATGTGGTCCGCACCCTTTTCACGTTATTACCAACTTTTTGGTGGCACGCCTGTTATTGATTTCCCACTCGAGCGTCCCTAAACCGCGGTCTTGAGCCACCTCGTAAAGACAGCCGCCTGCGGTGCCAGCGGAGCCAAGGTGAGGGCACCCTTGACCACGGGAATTCCGTACGAAGCAAGGGCAGCGGGGATGTTCCTTGGGTCGGTCCTTGTGCATGCCTTGACGATCTGCAGGCACAGGGCGGCGTCCTGTCCTCGGCCGGCCCCGGCGGCTATGGCTGCATTGACCGCAGCTGCCTCCTCCGGAGTGAGCACGAGTGAACCACTGCCAACGTAGGCAACCTGGCAATCTGTCGCCTGCAGGTACCGTGGCGCAGCCCAGAGTTCCTCCAAGCTCGAAAACTTGCCAATGAGGCTGCCGTCCCTGCCCGTGCAGGTGAACTGGTATCTGGTCGAAGGCTCCGGGCGCTCCTTCGGGATTTCCCCATCACCTGACACGGCGGGCGCCATATTCACGGCGGATGGTTGGGAAGTACTAATTTTGGCTCCTGAGCAAACGGCCAAGGCAATTGATGCCACGCCGAGCTGAAGAACACTGCGCCTGCGCAAGTCCACCGAGGAATCCCCACTTCATTCGGATGCTCCCCAGCTCCGCATGCTTTGGTTATTCGCCCCAAGCCGTTTCCGGCTGCGTCTGGTTACATCTTCCCCCAAATTCCGCATTTGTCACTAGTGAACTTGTGGCCGGTGGTCAAATCCACCGTATCGCCTGCCGCGGGCAGCCCTCCTTTGAAGAGAAGAACCCCTCCTGCATCAGAGATTGACCACGAACACTGACTGGCTGAAGGAGCCGGCCGGACTAACTGGTAGGACCCCGCTTGGATGGTGTCACCGACGATGTAGCTCCCGTCCCCCACTCTGCTCCGATTCGCCCACCCAGCGATAATCTTCCCTTGCGGAGCGTCCGGGCAGAAGGACGCCGCACCTTGCAACATGCCCTGACTCGCATCCTTGAATCCGCCCGGACCTGTCTCGTCGCTGATCCTGGTACAGAGCCGGAGAACGCCGAGCATCACAGCGAGGCCATTGTCTTCGCCCGCACCTTGGGGTGCAGCCAATGAGATCGAATCCGACTCCCGTGGCGTCGGCTGAAACGGTTTGGTGCCTTGATAGGCGACATCGCACGACGCCATTCTGGTGTAGTTCGGCGCTGCCCAGACCTCTGCGAGGCTCGACAACTGCACTTCAGGCGAATTGTCCAAGCTGGTGCAGTCATACGCGTAGCGGCCAGGTTCGTCACCGTCTCCAGTCTGCTCTCCACTCTGAGCGGGATCGCTGCTCTCAACAGCGGACGACGGCGGCAGGCTGGGTTCAGTTGTTGCGCTGGGGGCACCCGACGGAGTTCCTGCAACATGAGACGGTGAGGCAAGGACGCTTGACGGCGGCTTGCTCGTCCCGTCGGGCGGCTGGGCCGTGGACGGGGTGCAGGCAACCAAAGAAAATGCGATCGCCACGAACAGTGGAAAATATCTGCGCATTTGGAACCTCCACTCCAATCGTGCAAGCGGCGGGTTGTCCGGTCAAGGCTCCCTCGTCGAGTGTGGAAAACCTGAATCTTCAGGGAGCGATAAAAGATTGCTAGTGACAAATTCCAGATTTGGTGGAAGATGTAGGTAGACGCAGCCGGAGACGGCTTGGGGCGAATAACCAATGCATGCGGAGCTGGGGAGCATCCGAATGAAGTGGGGATTCCTCGGTGGACACGCGCAATCGCAGTGTTCTTCAGCATGGTTTGGCGTTTTTTGCCGTCGCCGGTCGCTCAAGAACCTCTCAACACAACTCTGAGTCCTCTGCCGTTGCGGGGACACCAAGCCGACGCAGGCAGAACAAAGTCACGGTGTTCGTCGCCACCGCCAGTCTTGCGACGGCGGCCCTCACGGGCGTGCTCACGGCACCGGCCGCCCTTGCTGACCAAGCCCGTCAAACCGTGGCGGTGGGGCTGACGAAAGCTGCCGGGACGATCGTGGATCCGAAAGGCCGGATTTGGGTTTCCGATACCCGTGCAGGATTCTGCCGTGTGACCGAGGCCTCCGGAAGCACTGCCGGCGGTTTGGAAGCCGCCACCTGCCTGGGCGGAACCTTGGCAGGGCACAAAGATGGACCCGCCCGAGCAGGGGCGCCCGCCATGATTGATCCTTCGCCCGGGAGCCCCAACAGTGGCGATGAGATCGCGTTCATTCCGGATGCCGCCGTCGGAAGTTCCGACGTCGTGCGTGCTGGGTGGAATCCTGCCAGCGGCGTTTTCGACTACAACGGCGCCCTGACCATCTTCGATGGCGACCTCCGACCAAACGCGGCCAGCGACGGTCCGGACGGCAACATTTACCTGTCCTTCGCTAATGCCCGCTCGATTGTGAAGGTTGTGGATCCCACATCGGATAACCCGAGCATCGAGTCGATCGCCTCAGTCCAGTCAAGCTCTCTCGGCTTGGCAGCCACACACCGCAACAGCGCGGGGAACGTGGTGGTGTACATCGCTGAAACCTCAGGCCTCACGGTCTTCACGGCGCCGGACGACGGCGTTCTTGCAAACGTTGTTCCGAAGCCGCTCTACAACGTGGGCAAGCCGACCGCCATCTACTACGACTGGCAATCGCCCCTTGTCCTCTACACCGGAACCAGCAACGGCACCAGTACAGCCGATGCCGGCAAGGACACCATCTCCCGCATCGACCTGAGCAATGACCAGGTCAACAACCAATGGGCCCTGGGCTTCAGCATGATCGGTGGCCTGTCAATGCGGGACGGCAACTTACTGGTGACAGACGACCCGGGCCAGCTCGATCCAGCCAAACCGACGCAACAAGGCAGGCTCTTTTCGTTGGGCGGGGTGGTTCCCTCCATCGTCAGCGGACCTACAAACGCTAGCGGTGGCGCTGCCCCCAACCCGGCCTTCACCAACGACTCGACGCCGACCTTCACCGTGGCGTCCACACCGCCAGGGGGCGCCCTGGATTGCAGCTTGCAGCTCAGCACCGCAGCCCCTGTCTGGCAGAACTGCACGAATGGCACCTTCACTCCTGCTACGGCACTGGCAAACGGGGCGTACACCTTCTCTGTCCGCGCTGCGCCGTCAGGGACTCCGGTCTCCCGGGCATTCACGGTGGACCTCACCGCACCCAGTGCACCGGTCATCACCTCGCCTGCCGCCGGAGCAACGGTGAACGGCTCTCCAGTACTGAGAGTCACCACTGATGCTGGCTCTGTCCTGTCCTGCTCGGTGGACTCGACCACGAGCTTCACGGCTTGCAGCGACGGCCAAACGTTGAACCTGACTACTGCGGGCCAGCACGTCATCGGGGTCCGGGCCACCGACATGGCAGGTAACGTCAGCACCGTGGCGTCCGTGACAGTAACCGCCGACCTTACTCCACCTGCGGTATCAATAGATTCGCCCGCCGAGGGCGCGACCGTCGGCGCAACGCCGTCGTTCGCTTTCTCCTCGACGTCCACGGACGTAGCGGGTTATCGATGCAAGCTTGGCTCCAACGCTTTCACGGCCTGTACCTCGCCTAAGTCGTACGACAACGTGCCCAACGGGCCGGCCACGTTCACGGTCGAAGCTACGGACACGGCAGGAAACACCTCCCCTGCCACCCGAAATGTGACCGTGGTGGTACAAGACACCGTGCCACCAGTCATCACCGCTGTACCAGCTGGCGGAACATACGGCGGCAACCAGTCGATCGTCCTCAACGCCAATGAACCGGCGACGATCCACTTCACAACAGACGGCACGATTCCGACGACGTTGAGCCCGGTCTACTCAGGGCCGATTCCGATGGCATCCATGACCGTGCAGTATCTTGGCCAAGACACGGCCGGGAATACGTCAGCGGTAGCCAGCCAAACCTACGTCCTCGACAACACGGCGCCCACCCTGGCGGTTACTCCAGCTCCCGGCGCATACGCATCCGGGCAGTTGGTCACCATGTCCTCCACGGAGGCGGGGCGTATCCTCTACACAACCGACGGCACAACCCCAGGCACCGCCGCCGGCGGAAGTACCAAGGCCTACACGGCTCCGTTCGCCTTAACCGGCAACACCACCGTCAAGGCACTGGCAATCGACAACTACGGAAACGCCTCGGCCATCACCACCAACACGTATACCGTCCTCGATACCACCCCACCGGTAGTCACCGTGACGCCGCCAGCGGGTGCGTACCCTGCCAACCAACAGATCACGCTTACCTCGAACGAGGCAGGATCCAGTATCTACTTCACTACCAACGGCACTAACCCCACCGCCACCGCGGCGAACAAGTACTCGACGCCCATCGTCCTGACAGCTGCGATGACCTTGAAGTACTTTGCCGTGGACGCGTCGAACAACAGCTCGGCCGTCCTCACACAGGCGTACACGGTGCAGGCGCCCCAGGTCGCCACGTGGAAGGACTTCACCGGGGACGCAAAGAACGACGTCGTCGCCCGCGACAACAGCGGGACCCTCTGGCTCTACCCCGGGAACGGGACGGGCGGATGGCTGACGCAACGATCGATGGGCACCGGCTGGAATACGCTGAACCTCATTGTTCCCACCAAGGACTTCAGCGGTGACGGGCGCAGCGACATCCTGGCACGTGACGCCAGCGGCATCCTGTGGTTGTACCCCGGAAACGGAGCAGGAGGGCTGCAGCCACGGGTGCAGGCAGGAACCGGCTGGTCCGCAATGACCATGGTTGTGGCACCGGGTGACTTCAACGGCGACGGCAAGAGCGACCTTCTGGCAAGGGATTCCTCCGGAGTCCTCTGGCTGTACGCCGGGAACGGTGCGGGCGGCTTCTCTTCCGTGACCCAAGCAGGAACCGGTTGGAACTCGATGACGGCGATCCTCAGCACAGGGGACTTCAACGGCGACGGCAAGACGGACGTCCTCGCCCGGGATACAGCGGGAATCCTGTGGCTCTATCCAGGTAACGGAAAGGGTGGATGGCTCGCAAGAGTCCAGGTTGGAAGCGGCTGGAGCGCAATGACCGCAATCGTCGGGCCCGGCGACTTCAACGGCGACGGCAAGAACGATGTCTTGGCCCGTGACGCCAGTGGAAACCTGTTCCTCTACCCAGGCAACGGAACATCAGGCTGGTTGCCGCGAAGCCAAGTGGGATGGGGCTGGGGAGGGTTCACCTCGCTCCCCTAGGTAAGAAGCAAAAGGAAGGGTCCGAGCGCCATGGCGCTTGGACCCTTCCCCGTAAGCAAGTTCCTGCCGCAGCCTCTTAACTGCGGCCCGCTTGTTAGAACCCGCTAGGCTCGTTCACGCATGGGATGCATGCTTGGCGTATTGGGACTCGCTTGGATATCCAGCTGCAGGGATACCAAAAGCATTTGGACGCCCAGCACAAAGGGCACCACAGCCAACATCACCGACCCTGCTGTTGGAGATCCAACGCTCGCTGCGAGAACCCATGCGCCAACAACGAGGCCCATGACGATGAGAACGAGCCCGGCAATCAGCAAAAGGGCCACGGCCGAGAAAGACCAGACCATGTACTTCCACCACACCCGGCGCCAGAAACCACCGAAAAGCATCGCGAGCAGCTCGGGAATAACCTTACGGAGCTTGATGCTCGAGACCTCATTGCCGTAAACAGCAGGAATCGGGACATCGACAATCGGGACATCGAGGATGTTCAGGTGGATCAGCAAGTCGTTCTCGAAAGAGTAACGCGCTGCCACCTTGTTCATCGGCAAACGGCGCAGAACTTCGGTACGAATTGCGGTGTAGCCATTCTGGGGATCAAAGATGTGCCAGTAACCGGATGCCAGCTTGGTCATGAATGACAACACGATGTTTCCGAAAATACGGTAGCCTGGCATGCCTGCAAAGGATTCACCGGAGAAGAAGCGGTTTGCTTTAGCGAAGCCGTACCCTTCCACCACCGGATCCAGAAGCTGGGGAAGGTACTCAGGGTCCATCTGGGCATCGCCGGCCATCACCACGTTGATGTCCGCGCCCAGCTCCATTGCCGCCTTGTGTGCGGTCAGAACCGCGCCACCTACACCCTGATTGACTTCATGCCGAATCAGGGTCACCCTTCCGTCGTCTGCGCGCATCGCGGCCCCCGACGTATCATCCGGGCTGCAGTCATCAACAATGACAATGTCATCAACGAAATCAGGCATCGTTTGGATGACTTGGGCGATGTGATTTTCTTCTTTGTAGGCCGGTACTACCGCGGCAATTCGAACGCCTCGATACATCGATTATCCTTCGCTGCTGTTAGGGGTGAGTTTGGATGCCGGCGAGCCCGTGCCCGACGCGCCGTCTGACTTTTCGTGGGCGCTCTTCGGCTGCTTCTTTTGCGGAAATATCCAGTGCTTATAGATGAAGTAGTTCCATCCCATGGTCACAATCGTCGCCACCACTTTACCGGCAACGAATCCGAGACCCATGAACTGGAACAGTTGAACGATGCCCATGACGGCTACTGTGTTGAAAGCCAGGAGACCCGAGTACCGGAGGACTCCACCAAGCGCAGTTCCACCCCCACCAAAGGCAAAGTATCGCTGGAGGAAGTAATTGAAGAAGAAGCTCCCCCAGAAGCCAGCTCCGGTGGCCAGCCAAAGGGGCCAACCAAACACTTGGAAGCAGAGCGTCAAGAGCCCAAGATCCAAGAGGAAACTCAAGCCGCCGATTACCAGGAACCTGAAGAGACTCGAGGAAAGAAAGTTGGTGATGAAAGTCTTCATGCCTAGCAAATCCTTCCGAGTGGAGCAATGCCATCGGGGTTCTTGTTCTCCAGGACCCCGGCAACTCCATCCATCTGCACGCGATCCTTTGCATCGGCGTCGAATGCCGTCTTGCCGCCTGGCAGCTTGGACCAGTCGATCTTGTATAACGCCGCGTTGCCCTCGCGCACCACGAGATTGAGATAGGGGATGGATTGCGGGTGGGTCAACCCTGCTTTGGGCTCGTCCCATGCCCGAATCCGGCCATCGGCAATATAGACCCATTCGATTCCAAGTTCGGACGCCGCCGCGCGGGCTTGGGGATCCGTGGCCAGTTCCGGAAGCTTTTGGAGGACCAAGAGTTGACGGTTGGTGGGCAGGATCTCGAAATGCCGGATCATTGGCATACGGTTACCCAGCGCGTACATCCAGACTGACCCATCACAGGCATCATTCAGGACGGTGGCGTCTTGCGGCACATACTGGCCGATCCGGGTCAGCAGGTCCACTTCCGAAGAACTCAACGTGGCGCCGCTGACCTTGGTGTTGATGTTGATGCGTTCCGCGTTCTGTTTGAAGTACGGGACGGCGGCAATGCCGGCCACCAAGAGCACTGCTGCGGCTGCGCCAGCTACGACAGCGTGACTCGGCCGCCGTCGTGAACTTTCACCAGCTTCGGGAGCCGAGCGAGGACGGCTTCGAATCCTACGCACAATCCACTCAACTGCTTCCGCCACTTGGGCAATGCCCAGACCGGCCAGCGGTACCAACAGCATGACCAGGATCCCGAAAACGCGCCATTGGTCATCGTAGAAAGGAGCCGTCAAGGCCAAGAAACGGGGGTTGTTGCTACCCATCGTGTATACGGACAGGAACGCGAATGCGAGAACGGGACCGAAGTACCACCACATGCGGATCCGGAGTACCGCTGCGAGGCAACCGATAGCTACAAATGCCGTGAGAATCGGCATGGCCATGGAACCGTGGTTCAGGAAAATGATGTTCTGAATGGCGCCGTTGCGATCAGTGTCGGCCGCCCATACCTGCTTGGAGACACGGGCGGATTCCCCCAGCATCTCCGCGATGATCGGCCACCCGATGATGGCCGCGAGCACACCGGAGACCGCCAGGTAGACGACAATGCCGAGAATCCTGCCCCGTCGGCGCACCAGGGCGGCCAGCAACCAGAAGAACAGCACGGGAAGGACAACGAACGCGAGCGAGGGATGCACGGCTATCAGGCCGACAGCTCCGAATGCGATGCCAGGCACCCAAAACTTCTGGCGTTCCAAGGCGCCCTTCACCGCGAGGAGCACGAACGGTCCAACCAATACCATGCCCGCGAAAAACGGAATAAGGGGGCCGCGCCACAGCAAGTCGTAGGGGTACACGGTGAACCAACCGGATACGGCTGCCGCCGCGGCGACGGCAATGGGCCTGCGGGTTACCACCATCGTCAGGGCCATCGTGCTCAGTGGCAACTGCACGGCCATCATCACCATGACGAACACGTTGAGGAAGACCGGGATACTCACGTTGCTCAGGGGCCAAAACAAGCTCAGAACAGCATGGAAAGCTATGGGGTAACTCCGAATGGGAGCATCAGCGATGGAGGTGTCGTAATAGGCGAAATTGCCGGCCACACTGGGGTCCCACTCATGGTTTACCGATATCAACCGGATCATGTTTGCGTGCCAAGGAATATCCCAGTCCTGGTTAATCCCCAGAAGCCCCTCTGTCCCGACCGTCCAGGAAACGGCTGCCACCACGCCTCCGGCGACCAAACCCGCGAGCAGTATCCACCAAGATCCAGCCATACGCTGCTTCCCGAAAATGCTCACTCGAGCCGTTCCGGGCCGTCCAAACTTATCTGGGAAGTATCGACGCAACAGCATGCGGCCGGCGAAGAGAACAGCGCATAAAACCAGCAGGACCGCCACCACGGGGAGCAACTGCCAGCTCATTCCTACCGAGTGCCCCAGCACTCCAATGACTGACAAGACTCCCATGCCGAGCAAGGGTGCCACCACGGGCAAGAGGATACGCCGGACACCCAGCGCCTCCCCGAGGAGCCAACCGGGGCCCCACCACAACAGGACGATCAGCAGTACACACAACAGCAGGGGGCCGATACCCATTCCCACGATCGCCTTTCTTAGATGCTTACACCAGCCATCCGTTGACAGACGACTCTTGCATTTGAATACCGGTTAGTTGCGTTCCCGAAGCCAGGCAACAGCCTGGTCTGCAGGACCTTCGAACTGGACTGTGCCGGAGGATAGAACCACTCCCCTGTCGCAGATTCGCGAGATCATATCCAGGTCGTGGCTGACCACCACCAACGTCCGTCCCTCATCAGAGAGCTGCTTGATCTTGGCCAAACACTTCTTCTGGAAGGGTTCGTCGCCAACAGCAAGGATCTCATCGACGAGAAAGATATCGGGTTGCGTGTGGACCGCGACTGCGAAGGCCAAACGAAGGAACATGCCAGAGGAATAGAACTTGACCTCAGTATCGATGAACTGCTCGATCTCGGAGAAAGCAACGATGTCGTCAAATTTCTCGTTTATTTCCTGTTCGGACATTCCAAGGATCGCGGCGTTGAGATAGACGTTCTCCCTACCCGACAGGTCGGGGTGGAAGCCGGCTCCGACTTCGATCAAGCCTGCTACGCGACCTTTGGTTCGCACTGTTCCCTTATCCGGGAGGATGACTCCGGAGATGAGCTTCAGCAGCGTGGACTTACCCGAGCCGTTGAAGCCCAACAAGGCCACGGTTTCGCCCGGCTGAATCTCGAAGCTCACGTCATGGAGGGCGTCAAACCTCTTGGTGAGATCTCCTTTTCGGCCTTTCGCAAGCCAAACGAGCGTCTCTTTCAGAGAATGGGAGTGGCGGAGGTTGAAGGTCTTCTTCAAGCCTTTGACTATCACTGCGGCGCTCATCTAGACCTCCTGCGCAAAGTGGCCCTCAAGCCGTCGGAACACGAGCTGACCAATGATAAGGAATACTGCCGCCATTCCCAGTCCTGCGAAACCTGTCAGGAGAAGATGCGGGGGCAATTCCACCGGCCTGGTGACGGTGGGGTACCAGAATGCCCAGTGGAAAAGTTCCACCGCCACCGTGATGGGGTTGAGTTGGTAGACCGTCAGCACCCAAGGGGCTGCAAGACGGCGAATCATCGTCCAGTCGTACAGGACCGGGGAGGTCCATGTGACGATCATCATTAGCATGTCCACGATGTTCTCCGCATCACGGAAGAACACGTTGATGGCCCCGGCCAACAGACCGAGTCCCGTCGCTGTCACCGCCACGATGATGAAGCCCAAGACCGCTCCGAAGAGTTGCATTGCGTCCGGGTGCCAGCCGGTGAGTAAGGCGGCTGCCATCAGGACCACCATTTGCGGGAGGAAGTGAACCGCTGCCACCCACACCGAGGCAACCGGGAAAAGCTCCCGGGGTAGATAGATCTTCTTGACCAGCGCCGCGTTCCAGACGATCGACCGTGTGGCGTTCGAGAATGCCTCTGTGAAGAAGTTGATGACGATAACACCGGAGAACATGTACAACGCATAGTTGGGAATCTGATCCCCTACCCGCAGGACTATTCCCAACGCGAAGAACAGGACCACATACTGAACGAGCGGCTTCACATAAGACCACGCCAAGCCCAGCACTGAACCGCGGTAGCGCACCCGGAGCTCTTTACGAACGATCAGCTTCAGCAAATACCGGCGGCGATAAACGTCAAGCAGCCCGGCGCCGACCCCGGGAACAGCATAAGTATCTGTGGAATTCGACATCGTTACTTAGCGGGCTCCGAGGCGTCAAAGGTCTTGCGCCATGACTCCATGGACGTGATCTCCGGAAGAGCCTCGCGGTACTGTGCCCGGAGCGTCTCCCAATTGGAGAAGAGCTGAGCGTGAAGCTTTGCGGACTCCACCAACAGTTGACGCGCCACTTTGGGGTCGCGCAAATGCCAAGAGGCCCCCGTGCCGTCTGCATTGGAAACAATTGCGCTGTCCAAGTGCGCCAGGCTCCACCATTTACCGTCTTGGTGGGCAACCTGGGCTTCCGGGTACACCTTTGCGGAATCCCGCACAGGGGCGAGCGACTGCTTCAGTACGGTCTTCACTGCCCAAGGGAGCAGTCCGAGTGCGCCGGGTTGCTTGTAAGACTGTGGCTTCTTCGGCGGGCGCTTGCGGAACACCTCGGGAAACGCCGCGGGGTCCGTCTTGACCTGCGAGTCAGGAAATTCTTCTCGCATGGCACGGAGCTTGGGCATCGTCGTCGGCAGTTGCTCGTGCAGCTTCCCTGGTCCGGCGAGGACGTCGCGAAGGGCCATGATCCGAGCCTGCTCAGGGTAATACTGCATCGATACCAAGTGCTTCACGTCGGTATTAACGCTTTCCCGCAGAATCCGGCCGCCCTTGGGGAACGGCGAATGCAGAAGGGTGGCGATCAAGCGGTTGCGCTCATGGTAATACGCCTGCCAGTCCACCGAATCGTCCTTGTCGGCCCATGAGACGTGCCAAACTGCAGCACCCGGAAGAGTGACCGTGGGGAAGCCAGCGGCGCGTGCACGCAACGAATACTCGGCATCGTCCCACTTAATGAAGACAGGGAGCGAGAGTCCGATGGTCTCGACGACTGCCTTGGGGATGAGGCACATCCACCAGCCGTTGTAATCGGCGTCCCAGCGGCGGTGCAGCTGGGGAGTCGAACGGAGGCCCGCGGCGGAGAAGTCGTGGTTGCCGAGGCCTTCGACCGGTCCCCACAGGAAGCGATAGAAATTAACAAGCTCAGAATATGCGTGAAGTACAGACTTGTTGTACATGTCAAACATATGTCCGCCCACGATTGTGGGTTTGCGGCAGAGGTCTGCGAAAGCTACTGCGCGCAGGACGCCTTCGGTCTCAAGCTCGATGTCGTCGTCCAGCAGCATGACGTAGTCGCTTTTGTCCGACACGACCATCTCGTACATATTCCGCGCGAAGCCACCGGATCCACCAAGGTTGCCCTGGTTGATCACTCGAAGCTGATCGCCCATCGACGCCGCGACGTCGTCGAATCCGTCCTCGGCGGCGACCTTCTTATTGCCTTGGTCCACGATGATCAGCTCAGCCAGGATCTCACGGAGGCCAGCATCGCCATCAATGGCCTTGATTGTTTCGAGGCAGTAGTCAGCGCGGTTGAACGTTGTGACTCCGAGCGTCACCCGACCTTGTGCGCGTCCTTCGTCGGGAACAGCCCAGTGTGCGCTCTTCAGCGTCATCCCGCCGCCCCCGGCGATCAGGTCAAACCAGTACCAGCCGCCGTCGCCGAACGGAGCGAGCGTCAGCTCGAAGTCGTTGACGGCTGAGCCATCAACCAACACGGAGTCGACACGCTGGGCAGCACCGCGGGCATTCGAACGGTAAACGATAACCGTTCCTTCACCCTCTGTTTCCAGGTGAAGCACTGTCTTGGTTGCGATGGTCCATTTGCGCCAGTAGCTGGCCGGGAAAGCGTTGAAATAGGAACCGAAGGAGAGCCGCTCACCCCGCCTGACCTGTACCGAACCGCGGCCCAGGATGTCTTCGGGGTGCAATTTGCGCTCAATGCCGACAGCCTGAACGACGGCGCCGCTGTCACCTTCTTTGCGTACCTTGCTGGTATCAGGGTCGACATACAGCGGCAAGGTGTCCAAGTCGCGGTTAGCCGGAAAGACGACCCGCTGAACGATCCGCAGGCTCTCTTCGGTCAGTACTGAGACATCCTGGGCTGTTTCAGCCGTCACGGCCGTCTCCTGGTCTTCATTTTTTGTCGTGGTCACGCGTCCACTCCACCGCTCTCAAGCTTGGCGCCGCCCGTGAAGTGCGGCTTGATCTTGTTGTCGAACATGGACAGGGCAGACCCGATGGCCATGTGCATGTCCAGGTATTTGTAAGTTCCGAGTCGACCACCAAAGAGCACCGACTTCTCCCCACGAGCCAAATCCCGGTAGGCGAGCAGCTTTTGCCGGTCGTCACTGGTATTCACCGGGTAGTACGGCTCGTCGCCCTTCTCGGCGAAGCGGGAAAACTCCCGCATGATGACCGTAGCGTCTTTGGTGTAGTCGCGTTCCGGATGGAAGTGCCGGAACTCGTGGATCCGTGTGTAGGCCGCGTCCGCATCGGGGTAGTTCATCACCGCACACCCTTGGAAGTCCTCAATGGGAACAACTTCCTCTTCAAGGTCGATGGTCCGCCAGGAAAGGTCGCCCTCAGCATAGTCAAAGTAGCGGTCCACAGGGCCGGTGTAGATCACGGGGACCTGGCCGAGGACCGAGGACCGGCCATATTCGCCGTCGTCGAAGAAGTCAGTGTTCAGGATCACCTGGATGTTCGGGTGGTCCGCCATGCGTTCGATCCACGCGGTATAGCCGTCAACAGGCAGTCCCTCGTGCGTGTCGTTGAAATACCGGTTGTCGTAGTTGTAGCGGACCGGAAGGCGAGAGATGATCTCGGCCGGCAGATCCTTGGGATCCGTTTGCCACTGCTTCCCCGTGTAATGCTTGATGAACGCCTCGTACAGGGGGCGGCCAATCAGTTGGATCCCCTTGTCATTCAGGTTCTGGGGATCCGTCCCCGCCAGTTCGCCTGCCTGCTCGGCAATCAGGGCCTTGGCTTCGGTCGGGCTCATGGCAGAGCGGAAGAACTGGTTGATGGTGCCCAGGTTGATGGGCATCGGGTACACCTCGCCCTTGTGGCTGGTGTAAACCTTGTGCTGGTAGCTCGTGAACTGGGTAAATCGGTTGACGTACTCCCAAACCCGTTCGTTCGAGGTGTGGAAGAGGTGCGCACCATAGCGGTGGACCTCAATTCCCGTCTTCTCTTCGTTTTCGCTGTAGGCGTTTCCTCCAATGTGGTGGCGGCGGTCAAGCACCGCGACCTTCAGCCCCAACTCGGTAGCGGCGCGTTCTGCGATGGTCAGGCCGAAGAAACCCGAGCCGACGACGACGAGATCAGCGTTCACAAACTCTCCTGTGTATTGGCGTGCGGGCACACAAAATGCCCACGTCTACTGCTCAAGGCTACCCGACGTTCCAGCGGTTCCCCGATTCGGGGGGCCGGGGCCCGGCTTGGGTTGGAACCGAAAAGGGAACGGGAGCCCTGGCCCGTGGCCAAGCCTCCCGCTCCCGATTTTCGGCAAAGCTTTGCAACTAAAGCGCGACGACAGCCCCAGTGCTCGCCGACTGAAGAACAGCCTCGGCAACGCGGAGTGTCTCCAATCCCTCTGCCATTGTGACGATGTTCATGGACTTTCCGAGGACTGCGTCCCGGAAGGCTTCGTGTTCCATCTTCAGGGGTTCGCGTTTGGCCAGCGCGAACCTCGTCGAAGAACCTTCGGACACACCCCTGAACGCTGCGACAGAGTCCCAGTCAGTCTGGAACGTCCCGTTCTCGACGAACGTCAAATCCGCTGAAATGGTGTCCGCGATATACGCCCCACGCTCGCCAAGCACCACGGTGGTCCGCTCTTTCATGGGCGACAACCAGTTCACGATGTGGTTGGTCACCACGCCACTGCGAAGATGGCCGATAGCGGTGACCATGTCCTCATGTTCGCGGCCACTCCTGGATGTGGTATGCGCGACGACGTTGACGAAGTTGCTCTGTGCCAACCACGCTGTGAGATCAATGTCGTGCGTAGCCAAATCCTTAACGACCCCGACGTCGGCGATCCGGGCGGGGAAAGGGCCTTGACGACGGGTGGAGATTTGGTAAACCTCTCCCAGATCGCCATTACCAAGCCGTTCGCGGAGGCTCTGCAGAGACGGGTTGAACCGCTCAATGTGCCCCACCGCCCCAATCAGGCCTCGTGAGTCGAAGGCTTCGGCGATACGACGACCGGATTCTGAGTCGTTGGCGATCGGCTTTTCCACAAGGCAATGGATGCCCGCTTCGGCCAACTGCAAAGCGACCTCTTCGTGAAGGATCGTCGGCACGGCTGCGACGGCCATGTCGATGCCCTGCGCGATCAACTGTTCGACGGAACTGCAAACCTCCAGCCCGTCAGCGACGTTGTGTGGATCGCCGAAGGAATCCGCCACGGCAACCAGGTCGACCCCATCAAGCTCCCGGATAACGCGGGCATGGTGGCGGCCCATCATGCCCAGACCGATGAGTCCGGCACGTAAATTCGCCACTAGCTTCCTGCCTTCGCGACTGCGTTGACCGCTGAAACGATTCGTTCCAGATCATCTTGGCTCAGTGACGGATGGACCGGAATCGAGAGGACACTGGCGGCGGCGTCCTCCGTGACGGGCAGATCGTCCGAGGTTTGGAATGGGGCGAGGCGGTGATTGGGGATCGGGTAATAAACGCCGCAGCCGACCATGTACTCCTCGCGCAGGGCCTTGGCGAACCCGTCGCGATCCTCACCAATGCGGATGGTGTACTGGTGGTAGACGTGCTCGTAGCCCTCGGCGACCTTCGGAGTGATGACACCTTCAAGGTTGGCGTCGAAAAAGGCCGCGTTCTCCTGGCGGGTCTTCGTCCACGCCTCGACCTTGGTCAACTGCACCCGACCGATAGCTGCATGGATGTTGGTCATGCGGCAGTTGAATCCAACAAGTTCGTTTTCATACTGGCGCTCCATGCCTTGGTTACGGAGCAGGCGCAAGCGACGCTCGACGTCGGCCAAGCCAGTGCTGACCATGCCGCCCTCGCCGGAAGTCATGTTCTTCGTGGGGTAGAGGCTGAACATGGCAAAGTCACCGAAGGTACCCACCTTGCGGCCGTTGACGGCAGCACCGTGCGCCTGCGCAGCGTCCTCAAAAACTTTGACATTGTGTTTGGCAGCGATAGCCCCAATGGCATCGACGTCGAACGGATGGCCGTAGAGGTGAACGGGCATGATTGCCGCGGTACGCTCAGTGATTTTCGACTCCACCGAAGCGGGATCGAGAGTGTAGTAGTCGGCATCGACGTCGGCGAATACCGGGGTCGCCCCGGTCAGTGCGACGGAGTTCGCTGTGGCGGCAAACGTGAACGACGGAACAATAACTTCATCTCCGGGGCCGATCCCGGCTGCCAGCAGGCCAAGGTGCAGTCCCGAAGTGCCGGAGTTGACGGCTACGGCACCGCGGCCGTCAAGGAGAACCTGCGAGAATTCCTGTTCGAAGGATGCTACTTCCGTGCCTTGGGCGAGCTGGCCGGACGCCAAAACGGCGTCGACGGCTTGGCGTTCCTCCTCGCCGATAATGGGCTTAGCGGGGGGTATGAATTCTGGGCTCATGCCTGTACCTCTCGGAGAGTCTCGTTCTGTTCAACATATGTAGCGCCTGTTTCGGGGCAGACCCAGTTGTCACCGTCTCGCTTCAGAGGAAAACCGGCCCTGCCGACCCAACCGACACGTTTGGCCGGGACGCCGACCATCAGGGCAAAATCGGGAACGTCCTTGACGACGACGGCTCCGGCGGCCACTGTGGCCCACCGTCCAACCGTCACGGGTGCAACGCAAACGGCCCGGGCACCTATCGAGGCACCCTCCCGAATGGTGACCCCCACGGGTTCCCAATCGTGCGCGCTTTTCAAGGTACCGTCCGGAGCGACGGCCCTGGGATAAGTATCGTTCGTCAGCACAACAGCCGGGCCAATGAAGACTCCAGCCTCCAGTTCCGCTGGCTCATAGACAAGGGCATAGTTCTGAACTTTGCAGTTATCCCCCATCTTGACGCCGGTACCAACGTAAGCGCCTCGTCCCACGATGCAGTTGACGCCCAATTCGGCCTGCTCGCGCACCTGGGCGAGGTGCCAAATCTTCGACCCATCGCCAATTACAGCCTGGTCTGAAACATCGGCACTCTCTGCAACCACTATCACCGGTGAAGGTCCTTCCTCATTGAGCACACGCGACAACGAGATTCATCTTAGCTGAGACAAGTCACCCCGGGGCGACGGAAGCGTGATCACGAAAGTTGTCCACATAGGGCGTGCACGGTAAAGAAATCCGATCATCGCACCAATAGCGTCAGGACAGGACGCCGACGGGCACGGAGGGAATGGCTGATGACTTTGGAATGCACGCTGGTAGTTGGACCGGGAGCTTCAGCTGCTCATGAGCCTGAGGAATTGTCTATATCCGTCCCCGACGGAACGCCCGGAACTCACGTCCAGTCGCTGCTGAAAGAGGCCCGAGGTAGCGGGCGGATCTACGTTGCAGGTGAAGACATCTCCCTGCTCACGGTCGGGCGTCCCCCCTTGGTGGCAGGTGCCGTACTGGTGGACGGATTCGTGCCAGGGCACGAGAACAGCCCGAAGTCTTCTCCCCTGCTTTTATTGGTTCACTCAGGTCCCGCTGCCGGCATGGTCTTTCCTCTTTACCGGGGCAGGTATCGGGTGGGCAGGGGCATTGGCAACATCACCGTACCTGATCCAAGAATGTCCCGTGAGCATGCCGTCATTGACGTCTCCAGCACCTCGGTAACCATCACTCGACGCGACAAGTCGACGCCGTTGCTGGTAAATGGACAGCCTGTCGGGCAAACACGGCTTACCCCTGAGACTACATTCCAGTGCGGTAGCACCCTTTTTAGTGTCATCACGGACAACGGGCCAACCCCAGGGCTTCCCAAGGAGGCCGGCCAGTCGGTGGAAACGCCAATCGAGGTTGCCCATGCCCCGGCATCACGCAACGTGCTCGCCGTGACCTTGGCTGCGGGAATGCCGCTGGTCATGGGCGTTGGGCTGGCAGTCGTCTCGGGGATGTTGCTGTACCTAGGTCTCTCTGCCATATCCGCTGCCAGTCTTTTGATCCCAATGTTCTCCGGTCTAAAGAGCCGACGGGAGTTCAAGGCAGCGGTGGCTCAGGCAGCAAAGGATGACATCGAACGACGACGGCGGACGGCGCCATCTGCCGCGAATATATTGGTCGCACTGCACTCCGCACGGGGCAGTTGGAAGGCCGGAAATTCGGTGCCCGCGCAGCGTGCAACGGGAACAACGGCCAACCAGAGTCTCGCTCCGCGTGGAAGCGTGGCTCAGGAATCCGCGGTGTGGGTGCGGCTGGGGGTGCGGCATGCGCAGGCCAATCTTTGCTTGGTCCCGGGTGTTCGGCACTTCCAAGCTCCAAGTGTCGGATCGGCAGCATTTACCCTTGACCCGCGGCATCCGTTAGTCATCCTCCGAGGGCGTTCGGAACATGTTGACGCCATGATTCGGTTCATCGTGATGCAGCTTGTTAATTTTCAGGCATCTGCCTTGTCGCCGGTCATTCTCCTTGGGCCCGTGGCCCGGCTACCGCTGCCCGCCCGATTCCTGCCCGGTACATGCCTTGCCGCCTCCCCGTCGGCGGCGCTGGCCACCCTCCACCGACTGCGCATGGGGGGAAGCGGGCATCTTATCCTTTTCGATGACGCCTCCCTGGAGGACAGGCAGGGGCTTGCAACGCTTCTGGACAGCGCACACTTAGCAAAGTGGAGGGTCATTCGTGGCGGAAGCCCAAGCAGTCCCGACGTCCAATCCGCCGGAGGAATGGCCGTCATAGAAATCTCAACGTCCGGTACCTCGGCCACGTTGGATGCCGGTGGCCAGCACCAAGCTTTCATTCCGGATCTGCTCCCCGTCGAAGTGTTCGACAGATTCTGCCGGATAACGGGCTTAACTAGCCAAGTACAGTCCCCCGCCGAAGACGGCATCCCTCGACGCTGTTCGTTGGTAGAGCTTCGTTCCTATGGGCAGAGGAGCATTCTTCGACGATGGGATGCCAGCACCCGCCAGAAGAGTCTTCAAGCAGTTCTGGGATGGGGCATCGAGGGGCACATGGATTTCGATTTCGGCTTGGATGGTCCTCATCTCTTGGTAGCAGGGACCACGGGGTCGGGAAAATCCGAGCTGCTTCGATCCTTGGTGGTATCGCTGGCTCTGAACCATCCACCAGAACAGGTTACGTTCCTGTTTTTTGATTTTAAGGGCGGGTCAGGTTTGCGTCCGCTGAGCGGGCTGCCCCATTGCCTTGGCTTGCTCACCGATCTGTCTGAACATCAACTGGATCGGGCGCTGGTTTCGCTCCGGGCCGAGATCCGGTATCGGGAGGAGAGGTTCCAAGCGGTCGGCGCATCCGATCTGTCTGTCTATCAGCAGGCAAGCGGCCCTTCCTTCGAATCAATCCCCCACCTCGTTGTTGTCATTGACGAATTTCGCATGCTTGTGGACGAGGCCCCCGGTGCTCTCCGCGAGCTCATGCGAGTCGCAACCGTTGGCCGGTCGCTCGGCATCCATTTAGTGATGGCAACACAAAGGCCGCAAGGTGCCTTGACTGCCGACATCCGAGCAAACGTGACATCGAGCATCGCTCTTCGCGTACAAACAGAAATGGAATCAGTAGACATTATCAATGCCAAGTCGGCCGCATTCATTAGTGTAGAAACCCCCGGCCGGGCCTATCTGGCCAGAGGGTCGAGCCGCCCTGTGGAATTTCAAACAGCGTCCTTGGCCGCTCGAATCGGAGACGAAACACCGCTGAATCCGCTGACACCGGGCGAACCTGCAGTCAGGAGTGCCGTCGAGTCGCTGGAACAACCTCGGCAGCAGTCGAGCAGGTCTGCCGAAGAAGAGATGCCGCCGGATTCAGGCACTTATGCGGTCGTTTCGGCTATCAAGGAGGCTTGGGGCCGACTCGGTCGTGCTGACGCGAGACGACCCGTTCCGCCCCCGCTGCCCGTATCCCTGGAATGGCACGAGACGGTGGAATGGGACGACACCGTGGAATGGGACGACGTTTTGGACGGCCAACCGCGCCGGCTCGGTGATGTAGTAGAACCAAATGGCAGCTGGATCGTCGGACCGCTGGGGCTGCTCGATCTGCCTAAGCGGCAGCGAGTCGAGCCTCTGCTATGGTCCCCAGGTGAACACGGTCACCTCGCAATGATCGGAGGCGCTTCCAGCGGGATGCAGGCCTGCTTCATGGCAGCCGCGGCAATGGTTGCTACCCAGGCACCAAAACCACACCTCTACATCTTGGACGCGACGGGTATGGCTGCCAGTACTGACCTCCCGGCGAACAGATCCGTCGCAGGCCTGCACCAAATGCCGATGGCTGCGCGGATTCTGACGCTCCTCTCGGCGGAGATGGAACGCCGACGCACGGTGGCACACGCGTCGCAAAACACGGCCCCGCTCGTACTGATCATTGCCGGATGGTGCTCATGGGTATCGGCACTACGTGGCGGACCCTTTGCGTCGGCGGAGAGCACTGTGCACGACATCATCCGGGACGGCATCTCCTTGGGTATTACGGTTCTGATTTCAGGTGAACGTGAACTGGTCAGCGCGAGATTCATGGGCCTGATCAGCAACCGTGCGTACTTTCCGTTGGGTTCGAGCGAGGAGTCGAGGTACCACTGGCCGCGGCTGCCAAGCGTTGAGTCCATACCGGGACGCGCCGTCGTCTTTGGCGGCCTTGTACCCGAGCAAGGGGCGGTCGCTCAGTTCCGTGCGTGTCCGAAGGAAGGACCGTGGCCCTATGGTTCAACCACCTCGACGAATCCGCCTTTTCGTGTCAGACCGATCCCCGAGTTCCTCACCGTGGAGGACTTTAGGGAGCGCTTCAAAGAAACTAGCCAGCCGGAGGGAGCAAATCCGCCCCTGTGGATTGGAGTCGGTGGAGATGAGTGCTTCCCCGTTGCGCTCCCCCTCCCCGAGTCCGGAGTGAGTGTCATACTTGGGCCCCGGGATTCAGGAAAGACTTCGATCCTGGAGACGCTCCGTGTTCTCAATCCCGGCCAAACATGGGTGTTCCCGAGTCACGGAACACCCTTGAGTGCATTTTGGATACAGGCAGCGGAGGATTCTGAGGCTGGGCTCTTAGACCCACAAAGCGTGTTGCTTGTAGACGATGCCGACCTCTTGGACCTTAGTGGACGACATGCCATCACTGCCATGGCGGGGAATGTCCGCGGTATCGTCATGACGGCAAGCTCAGGACCCACAGTTTTGCAACAGCTTCCCTTGGCGAGGGAGGTGCAAGCAGGCGGCACCGGTATTGTCCTGACACCGAGGTCACCCTTTGATGGAGACCCGTTAGGGGTCAGGCTGATCGTTGACGCCCCAGCGCCCCGTGGCCGCGGGTTCTTGATCGAGGCGGCTGGGGCCACGCCATTTCAAGCTGCACTCGCGGCCAGTTCCCCGGACGGTTCCCGACTTTCCCGTTAATCCGTTGTCACCGGTTAGAGTGCGGCTGACGCTCCGGCAGTCTGCGAGGCATAAGCAATGACGTCCCTCCGGAAAATCATCACTACAACTGCCAACGCCGGAATGGCCATAGCCGCGCCTTGCAGCACCAGGCCGCCGGTCATTGTCGGCACTCCGATGATGAGCACGAATAGCTGTGCCACAAGTGCGGCAGCGCGCGTCCAACGGTAGCCTCGGAATAGGAAGTGGCCCACGGCAAACAACCAGGCGGAGAACGCCAGCAGCAACGCTAAAGTAAAAACCGCTCCCCAAAATGTAAGTACAGGCGCTCCACTGAACAATTCGAACGCGTACCAAACAGCAGCTGCAAGAAGCGCTGTAGCTTCAAGGGCGACCACGACGGCGGCAAAAACCACGCTACGGGGTCGACGGCTTCGGTCCGCAGGACGAGCGGCGGCGGGCAAGCGGGGTACGCGGGGGCCGGTCGAATCGCTTTTATCGGGATCCGACGACGGTTGGTCGGGGTTTGCGGGAGGTCTTGACACACTGGCACACTACCGGACATAGTCGTCTAGCAGTGAGGGCCTGGGCAACTGATGTGATGCATCGCTCACGGATTTCGGGCATTTCAACCACCAACACCCCTTGTTTACAAGGCGTTAACATGAAACGCTTGACTCAGACGACCAAGGGGGCCCATGCGGGCCCCTTTCCTTTGTAGCCTCTCGTGAAGTTTTTCACAAAAGGCTTTCCTAGTTCTCACGAATGGAGTGACTGATCAGCATGGATTGGCGTAATCGCGCAGCCTGCCTCGACAAGGACCCGGAGCTCTTCTTCCCAGTCGGCAATACCGGACCAGCACTTCTTCAGATCGAGGAAGCGAAAAGCGTATGCCGTCGCTGCCCCGTAGTTGACACGTGCTTGCAATGGGCGCTGGAATCCGGACAAGACGCCGGCGTCTGGGGTGGTATGAGCGAAGACGAACGCCGCGCCCTGAAGCGTCGCGCCGCCCGAGCACGTCGCGCCTCCTGAGGCCAGCTCACACCTCGGCATAAACGCTCAGCAAAATATCAAATATAAGGGCCGCGGACCGATTCGGTTCGCGGCCCTTATATTTGCCCATGCGGTCGAGCCTTCGCCGGGGCTTGATACCTCGCTCGCGGCGCTACGGCCGCGCCAGGTTGAGGACGATCTCCACGGCCGTTCCGCCTCCCTCACGGTGCGACCACTTAATGGACCCACCGAGCTCACTTGTCACAAGGGTGCGGACGATTTGCAACCCCAAGCCCTCGTTGTACGGCCCGTCAGGAAGTCCCACGCCGTCGTCAGCGATGGTCACTGTCAGCAACTCGTCATTGCCGTCACCGTCGCTGCGGTCGGCCAGCAACCAGACTGTTCCCGTCCGCCCCTCCAGCCCATGCTCGACGGCGTTGGTCACCAGTTCGTTGATCACGAGGGCAAGGGGTGTGGCGAAGTCGCTGGGCAACTCACCGAATTTGCCTGCCCGTTCTGTTCGCACATGCTGAGAGGGCGACGCGACTTCGGCCGACAAGCGGAACTGCCGCCCGATCAACTCATCGAAATCGACGCTTTGGGTCAATCCTTGGGACAAGGTTTCATGGACGAGCGCTATGGTAGCCACCCGGCGCATTGCCTGCTCCAGTCCTTGCTTGGCTTCGTCGCTGACCATCCTGCGTGACTGCATCCGCAAGAGTGCAGCCACGGTTTGGAGATTGTTCTTAACGCGGTGATGGATCTCCCTGATGGTGGCGTCTTTGGTAACCAGCTCCATTTCCCTGCGCCGTAGTTCCGAGACATCCCGGCACAGGACGAGGGCACCGAAACGATGCTGCTCGTCCCGCAATGGAATGGCTCGCAGCGAAAGGCTGACGCCCCTGGACTCAATCTCACTTCGCCAAGGCATTCGACCAGTCACCACCAAGGGCAGCGTCTCGTCCACCATTCGCCGGTCTTTGAGTAGGCCCGCGGTAACTTCCGCGAGTGAGCGCCCCTCCAGCGACTCGACTTCGCCCAGCCGGCGGAACGCTGAAACGCCGTTCGGGCTCGCATACTGCACGACGCCCTCAGCATCGAGCCTGATCAGGCCATCACCAACACGGGGCGCTCCCCGGCGCGACCCCGTCGGGGAGGCAAAGTCCGGCCACAACCCCAAGGTCCCCATACGCAACAGGTCATAGGCGCACTGCCGGTAGGTCAGTTCGAGCCGGGAGGGCATCCGGGAACTGGACAGATCCATATGGGATGTGACGACTGCCAGGGTCCGTCCGTTGCGGACCATGGGCACCGCCTCAACCCGGAGCGCCATCTCGCTGCTCCAGTTGGTTTCGCTGGAGCGCTCGATGGAGCGGCTGTTCCATGCTTTTTCCACGAGCGGCCGCAGATCGGAGCGTATGCCCTCGCCCACGAAGTCCGCATGGAAGACCGTATGAGAGGTCGACGGACGGACGTGGGCGAGGGCAATATAGCCCAGCTCCGGGTGGGGAAACCACAGTGCCAGGTCCGCAAAAGCCAGATCGGACACCATCTGCCAATCGCCCACAAGGAGGTGCAGCCATTCGGCATCGCCAGGCCCGAAATCAGCGTGTTCCCTGATGGGGTCTGTAAAGATTGCCACTGCACCTCCATTTGCGGCGCCGGGAAGGGTCCCTAGCGTCGAACGATTGACCTCAAGAGCCTTAATGCTACCGACAGTGATGCCATATCATCGGCCTCGAGGGCATTCACCTCGTCGAACATCGTCTTGGCGCGGCCGAGCTGCTCCGCGTTCTGTGCCTCCCAGGCCGTCAGCCGGTCCTCTGCGTTACTCCCCGGCTCTGTCGACTCCAGCACCGACGTCGTCATGTCTGCGACCGTCGAGTAGAGGTCGTCCCGGAGTGCAGCACGGGCCAGTGCCTGCCACCGATCATCGCGCGGCAAGGAGCTGATCCGCTCCAGCAAAGAGTCTGCGTGGAAACGGTTGAAGACCGTGTAGTACACGTGTGCGATGTCTTCCACGGCACCGGTCCCGCCTTGGGCAATCCGCGCAATGTCCAGGAGCGCGTAGCTCTCGAAGAGTTCCGCCCACCTGTGCGCCAGGTGTTCGGGCAGTTCCCAACTGCGTGCCTGCTCCAGCCACGCGCTGATCCTGACCTTGTCCTCGCCCCGCAGGTACTCGAGAAGCTTTGCCCGGAGGGGCGTCATCATGGGTTTGAAGGCGTTTACCACCTCGGCAATCGGCTGGGAGGTGACGCCTTGGCCCAGCACCCAGCGGACGGCCCGGTCCAGAAGCCGCCTGATATCAAGGTGGATTTCGCTCCAGTGCTCGGTTGGGAACGACGCCGGCAGTGCATTCAGCTCGGCCACCATGGAGTCGAGCTCGTAGATTTCCCGCAGTGCTATGAACGCCTTGGCCACAGCTACTTCATTGGCTGAGGTTTCTTCGATGGCCCTGAACGCGAACGTGATTCCGCCGAGGTTGATGATGTCGTTGGCTACCACGGTGGCGATGATTTCCCGCCTCAAGGGGTGGGTGTCCAGCTCGGCGTCGAACCGTTCCCGCAGTTGCTTCGGGAAGTAGTTCCGGATAGTTTCCGCGAACCACGGGTCGTCGGCGAGATTGCTGTCACGGAGGGCAGATCCCAGTTCGATCTTGGCGTAAGCAGCAAGCACCGAAAGCTCCGGGGAGGTTAGGCCCTGCCCCTGTTCCAGCCGCGCACGAAGCGTCGCAGTAGTGGGCAGCGCTTCAAGCTCACGTTTGAGGTCAGCCGATTTTTCGAGCCAGTCCATGAGCCGTTCGTAGCTCGGGCTCCATTCGGCAACACGCGTGCGATCGTTGAGAAGCAGGATGTTTTGATCAATGTTGTCCTGCAGGACAAGGCGTCCGACCTCGTCGGTCATATCGGCAAGGAAGGAAGCCCGCTCCGACGGCTCAAGTTTGCCGGCAGCCACCATGCGGTCAATGAAGATCTTGATATTGACCTCGTGGTCAGAGCAATCCACACCGGCCGAGTTGTCAATGGCGTCGGTGTTGAGGATGACCCCCTGCAATGCCGCCTCGATGCGTCCGCGCTGGGTGAGTCCAAGGTTGCCACCTTCGCCGACCACTTTCACGCGAAGGTCCCGACCATCGACACGGATCGCATCGTTGGCTTTGTCGCCGACAACCGCATGCGTTTCGGTACTGGCCTTCACGTAAGTGCCAATACCGCCGTTGTAGAGCAAATCTGCGGGGGCAAGCAGGATCGCCCGGAGCAGCTCCGGAGGGCTGAGCTGGGTGGTCCCGTCCGGCAATCCGAGCGCTTTCCGCACTTGGTCCGAGACTGGAATGGCCTTCGCCTGACGAGGGTAGACCCCGCCCCCTTCGCTGATAAGCGATCGGTCGTAGTCGTCCCATGACGATCGCGGCAACTCAAAGAGCCTTTGCCTTTCAGCGAAGGACGTAGCCGCATCCGGAGCCGGATCCAGGAAGATGTGACGGTGGTCGAACGCTGCCAAAAGGCGGATGTGCTTGGAAAGGAGCATGCCATTACCAAAGACGTCGCCTGACATGTCGCCGACGCCTACAACCGTGAACTCTTCAGTCTGGGTATCGAGGTCCAATTCACTGAAGTGGCGCTTGACCGATTCCCAGGCACCACGAGCCGTGATTCCCATGGCCTTGTGGTCGTATCCAACCGATCCACCCGAAGCAAAAGCATCGCCGAGCCAGAACCCATATTCTGCCGCCAGCCCATTAGCTGTGTCTGAGAACGTAGCGGTGCCCTTGTCTGCCGCCACCACAAGGTAGGAATCATCGCCGTCGTGGCGGACCACGTTCGACGGCGGTACGAGCCGTTCGCCATCCGGCGACGCAACCAAGTTATCCGTTATGTCCAGAAGACCACGGATGAAGGTCTTGTAACTCTCGATACCTTCAGTCATCCATGCCGCCCTGTCGACCGACGGGTTGGGCAACTTCTTGGCAAAGAATCCACCCTTGGCACCCGTGGGAACAATGACGGCGTTCTTTACAGTCTGCGCTTTGACCAAGCCGAGGATTTCGGTCCGGAAATCTTCACGCCGGTCCGACCAGCGGAGACCGCCCCGAGCTACCTTGCCAAAACGGAGATGGACGCCTTCGACCCGTGGGGAGTACACCCAGATCTCGTACATCGGCCTCGGGAAGGGCAACCCGTCAATGGAGGTCGGGTCAAGTTTGAAGCTGACGTAGTCCTTGCCCTGGTAGTAGTTGGTGCGAAGCGTCGATTCAATGAGGTTGACGAAGGTCCGTAGGACGCGGTCGGCGTCGAGGGTGGCCACTTGCTCGATTGACTCCGAGAGCCCCGCCCGTGCCGAGGCCTGTTGCTCTTGGCGCTGGTCCTCCGCGATTGAGGGATCAAAGCGCGCAGCGAACAGGGCGTTCAGCCCACGCGCAACGTCCGGGTTGGCCAGAAGCGTATCGGCGATGAACCCAAATGAGTTTGTGTTGCCCATCTGGCGCATGTATTTGGCGTACGCCCTCAGCACCACTACCTGACGCCAGTGCATGGCTTCCCGAAGCACCAGCTGATCAAACTTATCCGACTCCACCATCCCCGTAACGGCAGCACCAAAGGAATCGGCCAGGAGGTCACCTGTGGTGAGCGGGTCGACGTCGGCCGGGTACTTCAGGCCCAGGTCGTACAGGAAGAAGTCCCGATGGTCTGCAGTTTCAATTTCGAAGGGTCGCTCATCCAACACTTCCAACCCAAGATTGTGGAAGTAGGGCAGGATTTGGCTGAGGCTTTTAGGTTCCATCAGGTAGAGCTTGACGCGGGCGTCTTCTTCCAGCGCCTCACCGGCACCCGAGGGCAGGTAGACGTGGACACCGGGTTTCAGTTCCCTCGGGTCCACACCTTCCTGGACTGCCTGCGCACCATACTTTTCAAAGCGTTCTATATCCTGCAGGGCATCTTCAACTTCGTAGTCAACCCGATACCCGGCGGGGAACGCTTCGGCCCAAAGACCCGATAAAGCCTCCGCCGTTTCACTCGGAAGGTTTTCCCGCAAAACCTCCGCGATGCCTTCGCTCCAGGACCTTGAAGCCCGCATCAACCGATGTTCAAGCTCCTGCACGTTCACTTCTGCCAGTTCCGCTGCACGGGGCAACCTGATCCGGAAGAACACGCGGGCCAATGCTGACTCGGTTATACGAGCTTCATAGTCGATGCTCTCCGCCTGGAACGTTTCACGGAGCTCCTGTTCAATCCGGAGGCGGACGCTTGTGGTGTAGCGGTCACGCGGCAGGTAGACGACGGCGGACATAAAGCGTCCGTAAATATCGGGCCGAAGGAAAAGCTTGGTGCGGCGACGCTCCTGCAAGCGCTGAATTCCAGTCGCGGTTGCTGCCAGATCCGGAATCTCGATTTGGAACAGCTCGTCGCGCGGATACGTTTCCAGAATGCCGAGCAGGTCCTTCCCTGAATGCGAATCGATGGGGAATCCGGCGTTGCGGAGGACAGCATCAACTTTGTCCCGGACGATCGGTATGCTTCGCACGGAACCGGTATAGGCACTCGTGGCGAACAAGCCAATGAAACGGCGTTCCCCGTTCACGTTGCCCAAGGCGTCGAAGCTCTTTACGCCTATGTAGTCCAGATAGGCCGGTCGGTGAACGGTGGATCGAGAGTTTGCTTTTGTGATGACCAAAGCGCGCTTTTCACGAGCACGTTTGCGACCCGCGTCCGTGAGGTGCTGGATCTGGCGGGTGTCGTCGCCGGTTCGAAGCAACCCAAGGCCGCTGTCCTCACGGAGCTCCAAGACGTCCTCGCCGTCGACATCAACGAGGTCGTATTCACGGTATCCCAGAAAGGTGAAGTTGCCTTTGTCCAGCCAACGCAGAAGATCCTGCGCCTGGCGGAGCTCGGCAATCTGTTCCGGGTGGGATACGTTGTCCAGTGCTTCAGCGAGCTCAAGTGCCTTGCTGCGCATCTTGGGCCAATCCTCGACGGCGGTACGGACATCGCCCAGGACGCGCTGGAGACCGTCGATCAATTCCGCACGGGCCTCATCGCTCACCCGATCAATCTCGACCGAAATCCATGACTCCATGTGCGGAGCGTTCGTCGAGTCGCCGAGAAGATGCGCGATGCTGGGAAGTGCCGCGGTATCACCACTGGAAATTCCCACGTTTGACGGGACCCTGGAGATGCTGCCCAGCTCCCCGGAAGCTTGGTCGCGGGTGACTACGAACAAGGGGTGCATCACCAATCGGATGGCACAGCCTTGACGGACCAGCTCGGCGTTGACGGAATCCACCAAGAACGGCATGTCGTCGGTGACGATGTACACCACGCTACGGTCCGCTTCGCTGTTGATCTGCACAAGCGCGTGACCGGGACGGCGGGACTGCGCAACCTGCCGGTGATGTGTCGCCCGTGATATCAGCTGCTCGGGCGAGTATCCGCGGGAGTCCTCCTCTGCGAGATGCTCATAATAGTCACCGAAGAACCCTTCACGGACAACTGCTGCATCGGACCGATCCTCCACGCTGGATCCTGACGACATCGACAAACGCCTCCATCACAAGTTGATTGCTGCGACTCTGCAGCCCACAATCCGAGCCTAGCGCTTTAGAGACCTCCGAGCTCTGGTGTACCGGCCAAAGGATTTGGCTTTTCGCTGGGCGGACGCACATACGAGTTGAGCGATGCTCTGACGCAGGGCTGAGTCCGGCGCCGTCTCCAGAAGTACGGATCCTCGGAGCAGAGCTTCTTGGCAAACTGCGACGTCAAAGGGAAGGAACGCATCTATACGCACATCGGGGCCGTACCGCGCCCAAGCATCCCGCAGCTGTTCCCTGGGCGCACGCCCAACGGAGTGCGGACTGGTTTTGTTCAGGACGACCCTAGGAGTGGCCTGTGGAACGGCTGCCCGGAGCTCGGCGAGCCCTCTGACGAGTCTGGGAATACCAATGGAATCGGCTGCACCCACGGCGAAAACGACGTCGGCAAGCTCCAGGCTTCGAAGAGTTGCGGCGTTCCGCCGCGGCGCCATGGTGTCGAAGCTCAGTTCTTCGTCGGATTCCAAGCAAAACCCCGTATCCACTACGACGATCTCCGCCAACTGACGAGCTCGCTGTAGGACGACCGAGAGGGCCCCCGCCCGCAGTTCAGTCCACCGGTCAGCGCGCGTGGTCCCTGTTAGTACCCTGAGATTGCCGACGCGCATATGCACCTCCGATGCGGTGGCCATCAGGGCATCCACGTCAAGGAGGCCCTGGTCTGCCAGCCTGCAGGCTTGAGCGATGCCCGCAGATTCATCCAATAGCCCCAATACTGATGACACACTGGCACTGTAACTGTCAGCATCAATGAGGGCTACCGACTTACCCTCGGCCGCCAATTCCGCCGCAATATTGACCGCGACTGTCGTCCTTCCCGGTGCGCCCGCCGGTCCCCACACGGCAATGATTCGGCCTGATTCGTCCGGCAGGTCCTCGGCAGCACCTGTAGGTTCGATGGCAGCCCGCAACGGCAAGGCCGCAGCAGGGTCCGCGAATCCGACGTCCCTATGCGCCGCCCCTCGCCCCGACCCGTCGACCCGATCTACGGCGTCGGCGATCTTTTCCGCCAACGCCTCGGGCTCGATACCCGGGGTCGCCGGCACGGCGCCAATCGACCGGAGGCGGCCGGCCTCCTGGGGATCGTCGGTGAGGGCGACCACGCAGACACCTACAGCCCCTAGCCTGTCCACAAGAGTGACGGTCAGCTCCTCCGACCCCTCGGCTACGACCGCCGCCAACGCGAGCCCGCTTTGGCATGCAGCCATGAGCTCGGCAAGCTCTGAGCAGCGACGAACCACGGTCACCGGGCCATGTAACCGTTCAAGTGCCCCGACAACGTCGATGTGGGGCGGACCCACCGTTATGACCGGAATACTCATCGGACGGAACCTGATGGATTCCAGACCACCGACACCTTGGCCTTGTTCGCCTGCGCCCCGAGGAGCTTTGGCATCTGTTCGTCAGTCACCAGGACAAGGACCACCGTCGACTTCGACCCACCGAGGGAGGCAGAAGCGGAGGTCACCTGAGCTATCTCCGCCCCCGGAAGCAACAATTCAGGCTCGTCGAAGGCGCTCTTCACACCCGGCATGGCGACCCAAACGTCCACACGGGCCCCGGGCACTGCCTGTGAAGGAAGCGCTTCTTCTATGGTGATAGCGACCGGCTTACGGTCCAATGCGTCGGGTTGTCCAAGGCTTGCCCTAGGGAGAAGCTGATTCTTAGCGATCCTTTGCAGGGCGACCTTCCCGGAAGCCAACCCATCCTCAACGCTGACGTAGCTGGATGCGACATCGTTGAGGCTAACCTTGGCTACGCTCAGGTCGGCCTCGGTGATGACTTGGCCGACGGAAATGTCTTCCCGCGCGATGTACACCTGCGCGGTGTGGTCAGCGGCCCCCACTAGCGCAATCACACCGGCCAAGGCCAACAGGACAAGAAGGATGCCCATCAGAAGGCGTGGGTCCTTCCAGGATGGCCTCTTAAGCCTGGTGGCTACGACGGGTGAGTTTGAAACCATTTATTTCTTCCCCCAAAGAATGACGACTTGTCCAGTGGACCTGCCCCATCAGTCTCATTGAGGGTCCCGGTCACTTCAAACCGAACCACTACAAGAGCGGTAAAACTGTGGATAAGTGCATCAAACGGCCTGTTTCAGTGGCAAAATAGAGCTATGCCCCGATTTTTGACTCTGGCGGATGTCGCCGAACAACTCCAAATCAACTCACCCCAGGCATACGCCCTCGTTCGAAGCGGCGAACTGAAAGCCATTCAGGTAGGAGGGCGTGGCCAATGGCGCATCGAGGAAAAGATGCTCGAGCAGTACATCGAAGACCGGTATGCAGAAGCCAACCGCGCAATTCAGGAGGCCAAGACCAAGACCGCCAAGGGCTAAGCCGCGATCGGTCGGCCTAAAACTGCTGATTACCTCGGGAAGAGATGGCGGAGAGCGCTCTAAAAGGGACTGTGGCAAGAGAGATGACGCTACCGGAGCGCCGTGCGTCTCCGCCGGGATAGGCAGCAACATCGAAATGGTCTTGGCCAACCCTGTCGATGACACCGTGGATTTGTTGGCTCGCGCTTCCGGCCACAGCAAGGTGAATAGTGAGGTCCGTTCGGTTCTGTGCCAAGACTCTGAGTGCGCTTCTTATCCCCAGCGGCTGAACGAAGCGCGCTTGTGGCTTACGCGCAAGACGCCCCAGCCCGCGGTAGGAACTGACCGCCGTCGTCGGGACGAGCCACTGGCGGGTTCCCTCGGTCAGCACGAGCCAATCGCATCCAACGTGCCCTAGCCGCCCTGCGATAAGGCCGCCGTCGTTCAAAGCAACCGTTATCTCCGAGAGGACCGCGCCGCGCAGGCGGTCAGCCAGTTCAATCCCGGCGGCCTCCACCCTCGCTCGGTCAGTAATCTCTGCCTCGACGGCCAGCGCACGGTCAGCCCACATCTGTGATTCCAGATCCGCAAAGAGAGAGTCCCATCTCATGAAGCCAGACTAGGTGCAAGGATGGAGGTGCGCCAGCCTTTACACCCAGCACGCGTAAGGATTGGACAAACGACCTCGGATGTGGTCAGAATGATCTCAATTGCAGTAAAATGCATCAAAATTCATCAAATGTAAGCTTGGGGGCTTCGCGATGGCGCGTAAGAGGAAAACTGATGTAGCACTTACGCTGTCCATCCTGGCCCTGGCAATGCTCTTGATCCTTGTCGGACAAGTCCTCCTCGGTCAATTGCTCAGCACCGTCAGCCATAAGCAGCAACTGGATTTCTCCAAGGCGCTTGGTTTTGCAGCGTACGGGGCCGGCACCGCGATCATGGCTTGGTGGATCATTTCATTGACGCTGGCACTCGTGTCCTCAGCTTTACAACGGGCAGGACGACTCAACGGCGCCTCCGTGGTGGCCAAATTCAGCCCGAACTTCATGCTGAGACTCACGGTCGCCCTCATGAGCCTTGACCTCCTCGGAGCTGGGGCCGCTCACGCATCCTCCACTCCACCAAATCCCGGATGGCAGCCGAGCCATTCGAACTCGGTCCCGTCCCCTGCCCTGCCGTGGGCCACGGGCCCGGACGAACAGCTGGCAGACACAGCAACCGTGGATTCTGCCAGCGACGCTCATGACCCACGCTGGAAACCTCAGGCACCCTTGGTTGACCCTGGTCTTTTAGGCAAACAGGCCTCTCGGTCCGGGGCCCCGACGGACGACCTTGAGGTGATCGTCAAGGCCGGCGACTCCCTTTGGTCGATCGTCGCTGCGAGGCTTGGACCCATGGCCTCGGATGTAGACGTCGCCCGGGCCTGGCCCAGATGGTACGCGGCCAACCGCACCACTATCGGCGACAACCCGGCGGTGCTGCTGCCAGGCCAAGTACTTCGGCCGCCCGCATACGGTTGACCGTTTAGCAAGGCGCCAACGGCGTCGCTATCTTCCGACTCACCGGACCAAGCCCGCTCAGGGGCCAGGTCCAATCCCCGAAAACAATCCCAGAGTCATTCCCAGCAGAAGCCACCGAGCTAGGCGAACCCCCGCGTCCGGCTCAAGTTGTGATTCCAGAGGTATGACCGTGACCACAGCAACTGCCAACCGTTCGCGAATAAAACGTACATCCGCCGTTTCCGGCTCCCCGGGGCAAAACATCGACGTCCGCTTGGTGGCCCGGACCATTGCGCAGGCAGCCATGGAGGTTCTGGCCGGAACTCGGCCCGTGCAACAACTGTCGCGATCACTTGATCCGAATACGTACTTGTCGCTCCAACATCGTGCCGCGCTTACACGTGAGCACATGAAAATCAGTCGCGGGCGCAATCCTCTGCATGCAAGTCCCACCGTCCGTTCCGTCCGGGCATGCAACATATCTGAACTTATCTGTGAAGCCAGCATCGTGGTCGCAGAAGAGCAACGGACCCGCGCCGTCGCCATGCGACTGGAACGCATGGACGGTACGTGGCGGGTCACCGCCCTAGAGATAGGCTGACCCGCTAGCCGCCAAACGGAACAACCCCGGACAATTTGTCCGGGGTTGTTCCGTCGTTCGCCTATAGGGTCATGCGCCTATAGGGAAGTACTTGACCTACTTAGCGCCGCTTCCTTTTTGCAGGTTTCCGCTGCTCCTGGCTCGCTGCCTTCGCAGGGTTCCCTGAGCGGCCGGACGAACGGCTCTCAATGCGTGTCTGCGTTCCGCCGTCCTCCGCTGGTGCGGTGTACTGCAACTGGGCGGGCTTTTCGGGCGCCTGCAAGCCTGCGGCCTTGATCTGCGGATCGTGATGTTCGGTGTGTCCGCCGGCCGCCGAGCTGTCAGCTACCACCACATCTTCGGCGGGAGTGACCTCAACTTCGAGGTTGTAGAGGAACCCGATGCTCTCCTCGCGGATCGCTTCCATCATGCTCTGGAACATCACAAAACCTTCTCGCTGGTATTCAACCAACGGGTCACGCTGGGCCATGGCCCGGAGGCCAATTCCCTCTTTCAGGTAGTCCATCTCATAGAGGTGTTCCTGCCACTTGCGCCCAATCACGGACAAGACGACGCGTCGCTCCAGCTCGCGCATGCTTTCGGAACCGATGGCTTCTTCCCTGGCCTGGTAAACAAGCCTCGCGTCGGACAGGATCTCATCCTTCAGGAACTCGGCGGTGACATTCGCCTTGCCCCCGGCCTCCTCGATGATGTCCTGCGCAGTGACGGTCGCAGGGTACAGCGTCTTCAAAGTGGACCACAGCTGGTTGAAGTCCCAGTCGTCGCCATTACCTTCGGCCGTCGCGGCATCAATGAGTGCATTGATGGTGTCTTCAAGGAAGAACTGAACCTTTTCGTGCAGGTCATCCCCTTCAAGAATCCGACGCCTGTCTCCGTAGATCGCCTCGCGCTGGCGGTTAAGAACGTCATCGTACTTCAGAACGTTCTTGCGCTGCTCAGCGTTGCGGCTCTCGACCTGGCCCTGGGCCGAGGCAATCGCCCGGGAAACCAGCTTGGACTCCAAAGCGACGTCGTCCGGCACGGAGCTGTTCATGAGGCGTTCGGCAGCACCGGAGTTGAACAACCGCATGAGGTCATCGGTCAGAGAGAGGTAGAACCGGGATTCTCCCGGGTCACCCTGACGCCCGGAACGTCCCCGCAACTGGTTATCGATCCGCCGCGACTCGTGGCGCTCCGTACCGAGGACATAGAGTCCGCCAAGGTCCAGCACTTCCTCGTGCTCGTCCTTGACAGCCTGTTTGGCGGCGGACAGGGCCTCAGGCCATGCAGCCTCGTACTCCTCGGAGTTTTCCTCCGGATCCAAACCACGCTTGGCCAACTCGGCGATGGCCGTGAACTCAGCGTTGCCGCCCAACATGATGTCCGTGCCGCGGCCAGCCATGTTGGTTGCCACTGTGACTGCACCTTTACGCCCGGCCTGGGCGACGATGGACGCTTCACGCGCGTGGTTCTTGGCGTTCAAAACCTCGTGGCGGATGCCTTCCTTGGACAGCAGCTTGGAAAGATACTCGCTCTTCTCCACGCTGGTAGTGCCCACAAGAACGGGCTGGCCTTTTTCGTGTCGCTCGGCGATGTCCTTCACCACGGCGTCGAATTTAACCACTTCGTTCTTGAAAACGAGGTCCGATTGGTCGATCCGCTGCATATCGCGGTTGGTGGGGATGGCAACAACACCGAGCTTGTAAGTGCTCATGAACTCAGCGGCTTCTGTCTCCGCTGTACCGGTCATTCCAGCAAGCTTGGAGTACATGCGGAAGTAGTTCTGCAGGGTCACCGTGGCAAGCGTCTGGTTTTCGGCCTTGATCTCAACGTTTTCTTTAGCCTCGATGGCCTGGTGCATGCCTTCGTTGTAGCGCCGGCCGGCGAGAATTCGGCCTGTGTGTTCGTCGACAATCAGCACCTCACCATCAAGGATGACGTAGTCCTTGTCGCGCTTGAACAGTTCCTTGGCCTTGATGGCGTTGTTCAGGAAACCAATGAGAGGAGTATTTGCGGATTCATAGAGGTTTTGGATGCCGAGGTAGTCCTCGACCTTCTCGATGCCCGCCTCCAATACACCGACCGTGCGCTTCTTCTCGTCAACCTCGTAGTCAACCTCGGGCTTAAGACGAAGAACCACTTTGGCAAATTCGCTGAACCAACGGTTGGTGTCACCTTGCGCGGGCCCGGAAATGATCAAAGGGGTGCGGGCTTCATCGATGAGGATGGAGTCCACCTCATCAACGATGGCAAAGTTGTGGCCCCGCTGTACAAGCTCACTGGCATCCCATGCCATGTTGTCGCGGAGATAGTCGAACCCGAATTCGTTGTTCGTACCGTAAGTGATGTCTGCTGCGTACTGCTCACGGCGCAGCGCCGGGTCTTGGTTGGACAAGATGCAACCGCTGGTCAGGCCCAAGAAGCGGTAAACACGGCCCATGAGCTCGGACTGGTACTCGGCCAGGTAGTCGTTCACCGTGACAACGTGGACGCCCTTGCCGGTGAGCGCATTAAGGTAAGCCGGGGCAGTTGCTACGAGGGTCTTGCCTTCACCGGTTTTCATCTCGGCGATGTTGCCCAGGTGAAGCGCTGCGCCACCCATGAGCTGGACGTCAAAATGCCGCAGACCCAACGTGCGGGCAGAGGCCTCGCGCACCGTTGCGAAAGCTTCGGGTAGAAGCGCTTCCAAGGTTTCGCCGTCTTGGTGACGGGCGCGGAGGCGGTCCGTTTCCTCGCGCAGTTCGGCGTCCGTGAACGACTTAAAAGACTCTTCCAGGGCATTGATGGAATCGGCATAGTTCCGCAGTTGCTTGAGTGTTTTTTTGTCACCCGTGCGAAGAAGTTTTTCGATTATTGATGCCACGTGAAATTGCTCCCAGTCTCATGCTGCCGAATTCTGGCTGTTTCAGTCTACGGGAGAGACCACCACCACGTTGCCGGGTTTCCCTCTGAGCGGACTGAGGAACGGCACCTGCCCCTAACGCTGGAGCAGGAAACCTTACACAACGTATGCGTCTTGGCGGGCTACCGCTTCTGACAGCGACGGCGCGAGGTCGCCCACCGGCCAAACCACGACGTCGGATAACCCCAACCACCGCGCCATCAACGTCAGTTCGGCTGCAAGTTCGACGGCGGTGTCCCCCGGCGCGCCCTGCTCAGCGAACGCGGAGCGAACCAAGAGTCGACCTTCGGACCTCTCGGCTTTCAGGTCCACCCGGGCGACGATGTTTTCCCCGAGAAGGAAGGGCAATACGTAGTAACCGAACCGGCGTTTGGCTGACGGAGTATAGATTTCGAGCCGATAATGGAAGCCGAACAACTCCTCAAGCCGCCGCCGTTCAAAAACCAGGGAATCGAAGGGGCTCAATAATGCCCTTCCTGTCGCCTTCCGCGGCCTTGCAGCTTCCACATGCATGTATGTTTCGCGGTTCCAGCCATTGACCGGCGTTGGTGTCAGTCGACCCGCCCGCACTAAACGCTGCACGGATTCAAATCCGGCCTTGAGCGGAGTCCGGAAGTAGTCGGAGAAGCATCGAACAGTTCCGATGCCGTGGGCTCTCGCCGCTGCCTCCATCAGCCGATCGAGTGAAGCGTCCCGGTCCAAGACGGTGTTCCCGCCGGCGGAATCCGAAAGAGCCTCCGGAACAACCCTTGACGTCAGCGTATATCTTCGTTCGAATTGCGGTGTCCGCGAGGCCGCAGAGACGCGCCCCTCTTCGAAGAGGTGCTCCAAGACGCGCTTGACGATGTTCCAGTTCCAACCCCAATTGACGCGTTCCGCTTCCGGCACGTGCCCCAGTTTTTGAGTGAGCTCGGAGGCAGTCATAGGGCTTTCGACGGCGAGTACCGCCAAGATACGCTCCTCAAGGTCCCGTCGGATTGCGGGTTCCAAGTGATGGGCCCCAACCCACGATCGCTTCTGCCAAACGAGCAGGTCGGGAAAGTGTTCCGGCCGGATGAAGCTCGCCTCGTGCGCCCAGTACTCCATCATCCTCCGGGGCCTCCGGCTGGCCATGGTCTGGAGAATCCCGGAATCGTACTCCCCCAGCCGGGAGAAAAAGGGCAGGTAATGGCTCCTTGCCAGTACGTTCACGGAATCGATCTGGACGAGGTGGAGTTGGGCAAAGGTTCGGCCCACTGCCCGTGCGGTTGCAGGGCCAGTAGGCCGAACTCTTGCTAGACCCTGGGCGGCCAAGGCTATCCGCCGAGCCTGGGACAGGCTCACCGGTGTGCCCATTGAAGCCCTTTCGTGTGGGTGGTTGCCTTATTTTGCGGTTGCGGCTTGGTCGTCGGATCGGTAAGCGTGAATCTTCTCCTCGACCGCTTCCTCACCGGGCTCGCAGGTGGAGTCAAGCGTAATCACACCGTAGGTCCAACCACTGCGCCTGTAGACCACAGAGGGTGCGTTTGTTTCCTTATCCATGAACAGATAGAAATTGTGGCCGACGAGTTCCATGTTGTCTACGGCGTCGTCAAGCGTCAGGGACGCCGCGGGAAACACCTTGCGACGGATCAGGACCGGCGAGTCGCCCGCTGGAATGTCGTTCTCGATCTCATAGGGGGAACGCTCATCGGGTTCGGCAGAGGACCCCTCCTGGTGGTTGCTGGCCTCGACGTAAATCGGCTCGGTGGTGCTGGCGGGCTCGAGCGTCGCGGTGGCCTCACGCACTGCCTTGGGTGTGTGGCGTCCATGATGTACTTTCTTCCGATCCTTGGCGCGACGAAGTCTTTCCAGAAGCTTGTTGTACGCGAGATCGAAAGCAGCGAACTTGTCGTCGGCGGTAGCCTCAGCACGGATAACGGGGCCCCGGCCCAGGACGGTCACTTCCACGGTGAGCTGGCCCGGCGCCTGCCGGGGATTGGTTTCCTTGGAAACCTTCGCGTCAACTCGCTGGACCTTGTCCCCGAGCGATTCAATCTTCGAGATCTTCTCGCCGGCATATTCCCGAAAGCGGTCAGAAACTGTCAGATTTCGTCCGCTGATCATGAAATCCATAGTGCCCTCCAAATAACTCAGGTGACACGACAACGACTCTGTTGGGGGCTGGTCTGGCGGACAGTCGAGCCCCTTTCCGAGCCGCTATCGACAGGTACATCTGTTCACGGTACCCACACCCGACGTTAGTTCATTGCCACCAGTTATTCATCCTTTAGACCCTTATTTTTTGATTGAGTCCCTCGGAACCGGATGAGTGGCCGGAGCAAGCGTGGAGTCGTAAGCTGGTGGCCTCGTGGCTGCGAGGACAACTGCACCGCAGACAACACCACCAGCCGCCGTGACCGCACGCGCCGCCTCGGCCAGAGTAGCTCCAGTGGTGAGAACGTCGTCGATCAGGAGGCATCTCTTGCCCGCCAGCCGCCCGGTCCACAACCAGCGAACTTTAATCGTTCCCCTGACACGCCGGGCACGTTCGCCCCGACCCAACCCCTTCTGTCCGGTTGCGCGCTTGCGCTCGGATTGGCCGGTTGCTCCGGCAAGGGCCATATCTGCGATGCTCCGTCTCCACCATGCGGGGGCGCTGGCGGCATGCCTGTTTGTCACCTTTTTCAGTGCGGGCAACGTGGGGTAATCGGGTAGTAAGTGCCGCATGCGAATGCCGAGGAGAATGAGGTGAACCGGGCTGAATCCCCGTTTGCGATACGCCTTGCCGCTGGTGGGAACGGGTACAAGGTAATAACCGGGCTGCCCGGCCACTGCCGAACGCACTGCCTTGCTAAGGCAACCGGCCAGTACGCCGGCCAATCGCCACTGTCCGAGCCGCTTGAAAGACAGCAAGCCTTGCGCGAGCTCGTCGCGGTACGGCCCTGCCGCAACCACCCCGAGCCTGGACGTGCCATCGACGTTGACTAAGACCGGCGATTCCTGCTCCGCCCTGAATGGTCGTCGGCATAGGTTCCGCACATGCCTTGCGCACGCGCTGCAAAGCACGGCATCCTCCGCGCCGCAGCAGACGCAGTCGACAGGAACCAATACGTGGAGGAGATCCAGGACTGCGCCGAGGACTGCGTTTACAAGGCGCGCCCAGCGCCGGCGGGGACTGCCTCGGCGTCGTGCTCTGCCGGGATCGTCACCATAAAGGTCGGGGTCCAAGCGGCGTGCCGCCGGTCTTGCACGTGGACCAGTTGGGGCAGCGGAGACTCCGGGAGGCGTAGTTGAGATTGCCGGGTTCATGGCAACAGCCTGCGCCTCGAGTGCCAGATCGGAAATCCGCTGATCGCCGTATGTGGACAACAACGCCGGGGGTAGACGGATCAACCCGGGAAGGCTGGCTCTGTTGGCCCTTTCAGCTGAAGTTCCCAACCGTTGCCGACCCTCTGGAAGATCCCAGCCTGTGACTGTCCGAATATCTGGTCCGGCCCGTTACCGGCACTGAGGCTGGTCAAGCCATCCCACGGTGGCAACTCCTGTGGATCACCGGATGCCAGCGATAACAGCTCCGGAACAACAGCGGTGGTAGCAGAAGGGGCCATGACTGCCACGGTGGAACCGTCCACCCAGGTTCCTTGGTCAGGCGATGTGCTGCTTAGCAGGGTGATCGGTGTGGTGAGGTCCTTGGGGGCGCCATCGGGATTGCGGACAATGCCCGTGATCTGAACGGCCGATTTGCCATTTACTTTGGAGATAACGAGGGCCCTTGTGCCCTCCCTGGAAATCCTGAACTCCGTCACGGTCCTACCGGAAAGCCAAGGTGGCGTCAGCGTGACGCTCGGAACTGCCGCCCCTGGGGCGACCTTGGTGGGCTGAAACGCCACCACTTCCGTGGCACCGCTGGCACCCGGGCCAGCCGTCCAAACCCAATCGCGGGGACTGAAGGACGGGCGGGTGAGGGTACTCCGGGTGGTAAGCAGACGCGCCGGCTGCCCCGGCTCCATGGAATACAGGGTAGTCCTGTCGCCATTGAGGAACGCTACCGTTTGCGAGACGGGTGACTCCGCCGGCAACCGAGGCCCCAATGCAGCCACGGACTGCATGTCGGGAAGGGGCGAGACCCTGTTGTTCTCGTAACGCGCCAAATCTCCATTGCTGACGGCGATCTCATGTGCAGGGACGTTCTTGTCCAGCACGGGCGGCAGCACGGAACCGTTGTCGTCAACGCGAACGAGGTCTTGATCCGCGCGCAGCTCAACGTTGATCACGTCAGGTTGGCTCCTGAACGTCAAAGCGAGCTGGTTCTGCATGCGCTGCCGGTCTTCAGCCGAAGCATCGATGAGTTCTTTTGCGGACAAGTCCACTTGCGCCGCCCCGGACACGACCGGGACCGACTCCCGCGCCAGCTTAATTCCGGCGGGGAAGGCGCTTACGACGGCGCCGCGCAGGTAAGGTGCCGGGCCTGCCAGCAGGGCACTCGTCATCGATTTGACGGTTTTTTTCTTGATGAACCATCTGAAGTCCGGCACCGCGTAGGTAAAGGTGGGGTCGTAGAAGTAGATCGGGAATGCGCCGTAGATAACTTTGAAGGTTTCCTCCGGAATCGCAGTCCCGTCCGGCACTTTGGAGATACGCCACTGTCCGTCCACCTGTTCAACGGAGACGGGGATTGACTCCTTGGTCCCTGGAGGGAATTGCGTGGCAATTCCGTCGGCGTCCACCGAGTAGGCCAGATCAAGCTCATACACGAAGTCGTTCTCGACGGCGGTTTTGACCACCTTCGCTTGCCGGAAAACGATGGCCCGTGCGTCTGGCTTCCACGTTACCGATTGGGCCTGGGTCAGATACTGCCGTGCCACGGGATAGTCGTCTTCATAGCCGCTGCCAGCCATGTAGAAATCTTCGATAATGGCCTCGGGGGTGGACCCTGGACGTGGCGCGGCAGGGAAGAACACCGGCGCGTTGGCATTTCCGGCACTTTCGTCTTTGCTCTTGCCCACAGGCCCGGACCGCGGGATCTGGGCGCAGGAAGCAAGGAAAAGCATCAGGACCGCCAGGATGGCCATGAAAACCCTTGGGCGAACGGTTCTCACTTCTCCTCCCCTATCTCTGTGTTGACGTCCTTTGGGTGAAGGTCCGTTGCCATCCGGCCTGCAGTGCCGGCCACTTGTCCAAGGCTGCCCGACCCACTGCCCCACACGAGCATCTGGCGTTCCGGCGTCGTTCCAGGGAGTTCGATGTCCGCAGGCTCGAGCAGCAAGGGCGACTTTGCGATGACGCCGCCCCGTTTTAGCGGCAACGTCAACCTGAAGTTGGAGCCCGCGCCTTTCCGGCCCCATGCCTGTAACCAACCGTTGTGAAGTTTGGTGTCCTCAGCCGCGATGGAAAGCCCTAAGCCGCTGCCGCCCGTGGTTCGGGCTCGGGCCGGATCGGCGCGCCAGAAGCGATCAAAGACCCGCGCAGCTTCAGCCGCAGTCATACCGATGCCATGGTCCCTGACGGAAACGGCCACAGCATCTGCGTTTGCCGCTACAGATATCTGGACCGGCTTTCCCTCACCATGCTCCAGGGCATTGAGCAGCAGGTTTCGCAGGATACGGTCTATGCGGCGGGAATCCATTTCCACGATGATGTGCTTCTGCCGAGAACTCAACCGGACCTCCGAGCCATATTCTGCGGCCACCGGAGCAGCACCCTCCATGACGTGCGAGATCACTTGGAAAATATCCTGCGGTTCTGCGTCGAGGACAGCGGCACCGGCGTCGAAGCGTGAAATTTCCAGTAGGTCCGAAAGCAGGGACTGGAAGCGTTCTACCTGGTGGTAGAGCAGTTCCGCGGACCTCTTATTGATGGGATCGAAGTCCTCGCGCGCATCGAAGAGGACCTCAGCGGCCATTCGCACCGTAGTCAGCGGGGTGCGCAATTCGTGGGATACGTCGGAGACGAATCGTTGCTGCATCTGGGACAAGGTGGCCAGCTGCGTGATCTGCTCTTGGAGGCTGGCGGCCATGTGATTGAATGAGGCGCCCAACCGCGCCACTTCATCCTCACCCTTAACCACCATGCGCTCTTGCAGCTGGCCCGCGGCGAGCTTTTCGGAGACCACTGCGGCGTGGCTAACCGGGCTGACCACGTTCCGCGTCACGTACCAGGCAATGGCGGCGATCATCAACACGAGCGCGGCCCCGCCTGCCCACAACACGCTTTGGATTTCGTCCAGGGTTTTTTGGGCCGTGTCGAGGTCGTAGATCAGGTACAGCTCGTAGACGGTGCCGTTGAACGTGACCTTGTTCCCGACGGCGATGCCTGGATGGTCCTCATTACCGACTGGAAACTGCGTTGATGCCCAAAATTGCTGCTTGCCACCCTCCTGTACAGCCTTTCGAAGCTCCGGAGGGATCACGCGCACCGTCAGCTGGTCCGAGGCCCGCGATTCAACCCAACGGTTGCGGGGCTTGGTTTGCTCCGGCATGGCCTCGAACACGTAGCGCCGCTGAACAACGGACCCACGCCCCTCCACAGCATTCAAAGTGTCATAGACAAGGGTGATGACGCTCGACTGATCGGTGACCTGGGCGCCGTCGAACGTGTCTTGGACTTGTTTGACGTTGTAGCGGGTCTCGGATTCAGCCTGAGACAGCCGTTCTTGGAACAGGTTGTTCGCTATCTGGTTGGAAAGGTATGCGCCGACAATGGCAAAGGAGGTGACAGCCAGTAACAGGGTGGTGAGGACCGTGCGGAACTCCAAGGAACGCCGCCAGCGCCGGACCAACGAGCGCCACAAGAAGCGCAGGGCCGGCCTGAGCTGCCGGACGCCTAAGGCCACCAAGCGGGACACCCGGAGGACCAGGATCAGGCTGCGCCGGGTCCAGATCCGGGCGCGGGTCAGGAGCCACCGGAGGTTTCGGGGTGGAGCGGCGGGGGCCTCCGGGGCGGGCACCATCTCCGGTTCCCCAGGCGCGCCTTGGTGATCGCCCTCGGGATCGGGGGTGCTGGAGCTGAGCTCCGGGTCCGCCGGGCTGGACTTGCCAGCCGGTAGGTCAGGAACCTGCTTTATATCCGACACCACGCACCGTCAAAACAACCTCGGGCGCTTCCGGATCGCGTTCAATCTTTGACCGCAGGCGCTGGACATGGACGTTGACCAGGCGGGTGTCCGCGGCATGCCGGTAACCCCAAACCTGTTCAAGAAGTAATTCGCGGGTGAAGACCTGCCACGGCTTCCGGGCCAATGCCACGAGGAGGTCGAACTCAAGCGGGGTCAGCGAGATTCGTTCCCCTGCCCTCGTGACCAGATGGCCTGCGACGTCGATGGTCACATCAGCGATCCGTAAGGTTTCCGGAGCCTTTTGCTCCCCCGGTCGCAGGCGCGCGCGGACGCGTGCCACCAATTCGGCGGGCTTGAACGGCTTGGGCACGTAATCGTCGGCTCCCGATTCCAAGCCACGCACGACGTCGGAGGTGTCCGACTTTGCGGTCAGCATCACGATGGGGACGTCCGATTCACCACGGATTTGCCGGCATACTTCAATGCCGTCGGAACCGGGCAGCATCAGGTCCAGGAGCACCAGGTCCGGCTTGGAGGAACGGAACACCTCAAGAGCTTGGCCGCCGTCTGCGCAGAATACGGGCTCGAAGCCATCATTGCGCAAGACGATGCCGATCATCTCCGCGAGTGCTTCGTCGTCATCTACTACCAGGATGCGTGCCTTCATAGTTATATATTCCCTTATCACCAAGTCTATGTCCTCTTGGGCGCGGGGCACGGCATGGCGCCCCAAGGACACTTCCACCGTACTGCACCACAGGCGAGGTTACCGCCGTCGGGTATTCTCGCCCGCGGTGGAGTGGGTAAGACCAGCTCGCATTGCTATGTAGGAAGTCCCCGTGACGGTAGGCTGAGGCTTCTCTGAGTGCAGTTCAGTTGTCGCAGTTCAAAGGGAGGACACGCCATGAACACTCCGATCTACCAACTTGCCCTTGGTAGCGACTTCGCGAAACTGGCCCCCGAGCTGCAGGACTACTTCTCGTTGGCTGCGGGCTCGGGCCGCTACGGCGTCGGAGAAGGCATCTTTGACGTTGTTGGCTGCCGGCAGAAATGGCTCAGGCCCTTACTTGCCCTCACGGGAAATGAAGAGGCGTTCTTTCCCGAATACGGCGAGGAAATCCCCTTCCGAATCGAGAACCATGCCCACGTGGACCCGTTCGGCCGTCAGGCGCTCACGGCTCGGCGTGAAATCTACTTCCCCTCAGGCACCCGCTTGTTCCATGACACCACCAGCGCGATCGTTCCGTCGCCCTCCGGAGGCGATCCACACGCCAGGGCCCGTTTGGTTGACCATGTGGGCAGGTACCGGCGGATGGTCACCGACCTCAATGTCAGTGCCACCGCCGATGGAAAGCTGCGCGGCGTCTCGCAAGCGAGCCGGCTGTTCCTGGGCCCGCTCCGGATCCCCCTGCCCGCACCGGTGGATGCGCGCGCATACGCTGAGCAGTGGTGGGACGGGGCTGAAGGCATGCACCGCATCCAAGTGAAAGTCATTCAACCGCAGGTGGGCCTTGTCCTGGTCTATGCGGGGCGCTTTAGCTACCGGCTGGTGCCGTACTTACCGGGCGCCGCTCCCGGAACCACGTTGCCCCGGTATGCGGAACCTGATCGATGGGAAAGACGGGTTTAACCTCGCGCGAGCTGGTCCAACCCATCTGCCACCTGTGTCAGCTTCGCAAGCACAGCCTTGGCGCGGGCCGGTGTCAGGTGTGCCAGCCCGGATGACGGCGTGACCCGGAGTGCGGCCAAGCCTGACAGGGGGAGGCCCAGTTGACGCCACGGCCTCTCAATGCTGGCAACGATCTCGGCGGTCCTGGGCAGCTCCGCTTGGGCGTCGGAGGTGGGCAATGCCCCAGCCCAGAGCCGCTTACTGTTTTCCACTGCCGCAGCCAGCTGTTCCCACTGCCGGCTGGTCAGGGCCCGCAGTGGTACAGCGACGCCGTCGGCCCCTGCGCCGATGATGCGCTCGATAGGCGCCTCGATCTCGGGCACCGAAATGACAACCTCGACGACGCCGGCCGCCTTAAGCGCGTCGATGACCAAGCGCCACGCACCCGAGACCTCATCGCCCGGGACAGATCGCAACGTCCTGTAACCACTGGCGGTGGGGATGGTTCCGGCCATGACTGCGGCAACATCGGGTTCATCAATCTGAACCACCACATCCGCTCCCGGTACGGCGTCGGAAACGCGGCGTATGTGGTCCGGCACTCCAACGGCCAGGGACTCCGCTATGTCCCTCCTTGCCCCGTAGTCCAGCAACGCGCGCTCCCCGTTATGCAGGTAGAGGTTTGCTGCGAGTGTCAGGGGTCCTACCAGCTGTATCTTCAGTTCGCTGGCTCGAGAATCCTCCGCGCCGGCAGTATCGGCGAGGATATTCAGGTCTGTTGCCAGCGCCGATCGCGCCCTCTGTGCGTCCCGTCCGGGGTTGTCCACCAGCCGCCAACCGTGCGGCTGGACATCGATGGCCATGTCAACCAACATTGACCCCGTCCTGCCAATAGGGTCAGAGCCTACTCCCCGCCCGGGAAGTTCGGCTAGGAACGGGGCATGGGGGTCCCCCAACTCGCCGCGGATGACTTCTGCGGCCTCAACCGGATCAATACCCGGCCATGAACCGAGGGCAGTGGCGCTGGCCTGCATTTCACTCACTGGCTGCATCGCTTACGCCTGTTGGCTGGATACTTGGTGATCCTCTGCGATTGCTTCGTGATGTCGGATCACTTCACTGATGATGAAATTGAGGAACTTCTCTGCGAACGCGGGGTCAAGATGAGCGTCCTCGGCGAGGCGTCGCAGCCTGGAAATCTGGGCTGCTTCGCGTCCAGGGTCGCCGGCCGGCAGCTTGTGTGTTGCTTTGAGCACGCCGACTTTCTGGGTGGCCTTGAAGCGCTCGGCAAGAAGGAAAACGAGGGTGGCATCGATGTTGTCGATGCTGGACCGGATGGACAACAGCTCGTCCATGACGGCGCGGTCCACATGCCCGGCCAAGGAACTAGCGGCGGGGTTAAAGGAATCGTCGTCATCAGGGAGGGCTTTGTTTTGCTCGGTCATGCAACCCAGTCTAGGGCGCTGGGCGGACTCTCTGCGGGTATGACTTGGCGGCCATACGTTGGCCCCATGCCGCGAGCCGGGAATCGGAGCACAATGGCAGGACCACGGCAGATCGGACAAAGGAGAAACCATGAAAATCGCTGTTCTGGGCACGGGAATGGTGGGACGTACGTTGGGTAGCGCGTTGGTCTCCCTTGGACATGAGGTCTTTATGGGTTCCCGGGAGTCCGGCAATCCCACGGGCGTCGAGTGGGCCGCGCGATCCGGCGCCCTTGCCCGTGCAGGATCCTTCAGCGAGGCCGCGAGCAACTCGGAACTGTTGGTGAACGCCACACCGGGCACAGTGAGTTTGGCCGCCTTGGCGGAGGCCGGTCCGGCGAACCTGCAGGGAAAGGTCCTGCTGGATGTCTCCAACCCACTGGATTTTTCCCGAGGATTCCCGCCGTCCCTGACGGTCAGCAACACCGACAGCATCGCGGAAACCATCCAACGTAAATATCCTGGAGCCCGGGTGGTGAAATCCCTGAACACAGTGAGCGCCCCGGTGATGGTGGACCCTGGCCGCCTTCCCGGGGCCCATGACATTTTTGTGGCCGGTGACGACGCCGACGCCAAGTCCACGGTGGTTGGCCTGCTGCAGGAATTCGGCTGGCCCACCGGGAACATCCGTGACCTGGGCGGGCTGGACGCAGCCCGTGCAATGGAGATGTGGCTTCCTCTGTGGCTGCGGATTTTCATGAAGCAACCGGAAGGGAAGATGTTCAACATCGGCATTGTGTCCGAGTAAGGATCTCCAGGCATCACTCCCCGCGCCACGAAGGCCCGCTCCCTAGGGGAACAGGCCTTCGTGGGTCTTGAAGGAACAAACGTATTCGTGCTTAGCGTCCCAGGAGCGCTCGGTGCGCTTCCCGGCGTCGTGCCTGTTCGTCCGGATCCGGCACCGGGAGGGAGGCGATCAGCCGTTTGGTGTAGTCATGCTGGGGTGAACCCATGACATGGTTGCCGATTCCCTGCTCCACGAGTTCACCCTTGTACAACACGCCCACCCAGTGGGCCAGCATGTCAACAACGGCGAGATCGTGGCTGATGAAGAGGGCGGCAAAACCAAATTGTTCCTGGATGTCCTTGAACAGGTCCAGGACTTTGGCTTGCACCGAGACGTCGAGCGCGGACGTCGGTTCATCAGCGATCAACAAGCGCGGGTTCAGTGCCAGTGACCTTGCCAGCGACGCCCGTTGGCGCTGCCCTCCGGATAGTTCGTGCGGATAGCGCTCCGAATACGACGCCGGCAACTGGACTGACTCCAGCAACTCCCCCACTTTTTTCCTCGCCTCAGCCGCGGTGGGCTTGCCGTGGATGATCAGTGGTTCTGCCACGCACTCACCGATGGTGAGGTGGGGATTGAACGAGGCTGCCGGGTCTTGGAAGACAAAGCCGATCTCCTTCCGCAGGGGGCGGAAGGTGCGCTCCTTAAAGTCCAGCATCTCGTAGCCAAGGACCTTCAAGCTGCCGCCGGTTGTCCGGTTAAGCCCGGCAATCGCGCGTCCGATGGTTGACTTCCCCGATCCGGATTCACCGACGAGCCCAAAGACCTCGTTTTCCGAAATGGTGAAACTGACATTGTCGACGGCTTTGAACCCGTTCCTGCCGAATCGCCCCGGGTACTCAATGGTGAGGTTCTTAGCTTCGACCAGGATCTTGCCGTCCTGGTGCAAGCGGCTTCGAGCCCCCTCGGAGGCTGAGTTCCTGCCCAGATGCGGTACGGCGGCCAGGAGGTTCCGTGTGTACTCCTGCTTTGGTTCGGCGAACAGGATCCTCGAGGATGCCTCCTCCACCACGTCCCCCTGGTACATCACCACAACGCGGTCGGCGAGATCGGCCACTACGCCCATGTTGTGGGTGATAAGCACGATCGAGGTGCCGTAATTATCCCGGAGGTCCCGCAACAGCTGGAGGATCTCTGCCTGGACCGTGACATCCAGGGCTGTGGTCGGTTCGTCGGCAACGATCAGCCCCGGATTCAGGGCGAGGGCAGCGGCAATGACCACCCGCTGCTTCTGGCCACCGGAGAACTGGTGAGGGTAGTAGTTGACCCGTGTTTCGGGGTCTGGGATCCCGACCTTGCGGAGCGCCTCAACGGCCCTCTCTTTCGCAGCCTTCGCTGTGACGCGATGTCCGTCCTTCGCGTGCGCCCGGATCCCCTCGGCGATCTGCCACCCGACCGTGAAGACGGGGTTCAGCGCGGTGGAAGGTTCCTGGAAGACCATGGCCACATCACGCCCACGGATCTTTCGCAGTGTCGATTTGCTGACGCTGATCACGTTGTTGCCGTTGATGACGACGGCGCCCGAGCTGACCGCTGTTTCAGGGAGCAAACCCAGTATGGTCTTGGCCGTTACTGTCTTGCCCGAGCCGGACTCCCCCACAATGGCGACTACCTCGCCGGCCTTGACGTCCAGGCTGACGTCCTTGACTGCGTGGACGTCACCGCCGTCGGTGGCGAAAGTGACTTGCAGCCGGTCGATGGCCAGCACCGACGGAACGGTGCGGGCCCGGTCCGGAGTGTTCGTTGGGGTGGTTGTCATCACTTGCCTGCCTCAGCGGTAGTGGTGGGTGTCCCGGACGCTCTTCGCGGTGACTTTGTGGTGCCACCGGCACGCTTGCGTCCACGGATCCGCGGGTCATTGAGATCGTTGATGCTCTCGCCTACCAAGGTCAGGCCGAGGACCGTCAGGACAATGGCGATGCCGGGAAACAGGCCCGTCCACCAGATCCCCGACGATGTGTCAGCCAGGGCCTTGTTGAGGTCGAAGCCCCACTCCGCAGCCGAGGTCGGTTCGATGCCGAAGCCGAGGAAGCCCAGCCCCGCGAGGGTCAAAATCGCCTCGGAGGCGTTGAGGGTGAACATGAGTGGCAGAGTGCGGGTGGCGTTCTTGAAAATGTGGCGACCGATGATGCGCATGCTGGATGCGCCCAGTACCTTGGCCGATTCGACGAACGGCTCCGCCTTGAGCCTGATGGTCTCTGCACGGATGACACGGAAGTATTGGGGAACGAACACCACGGTGATCGAGAAGGCGCACGAGAAGATGCCACCCCAAAAACTGGATTGTCCCTTGCTGATCACGATGGAGATCACGATCGCCAACAACAACGTGGGGAAAGCGTAGATGGCATCTGCGACCACCACGAGAATCCGGTCAAGCCAGCCGCCGAAATAGCCGCTGAGGAGTCCGAGCGCCACGCCGAGGAAGAGGGACATCGTCACTGAAACGACGATGACCGTAACCGCCGTTTGGGAACCCCACAAGACACGGGACAGGACGTCGTAGCCGCCCACGGTGGTGCCCAACAGATGCTGCGCACCAGGCGCTTGCTGGGTGGGGAATGAACCGGATGCGTCACTGAGTTGGGAGTATCCGTAAGGCGCCAGGAGTGGCGCGAAAATGCTGGTGAGGAGGAACAACCCGCTCAGCACGACGCCCACCACCAGCATTCCGCGCTGGAGCCCGACGCTCTTCTTGAGATGGGACACCACGGGCAGTCGGGAGGATAGGGGCTGTTTGGTGCGGATCACTGCTGCGGAGCTCATTTAGTACCTCACTCGCGGGTCGATCAGCGCGGCGATGATGTCCACGATGAAGTTGGTGACGGCCACAATGATGGCGAGAAGGACCACGATGCCTTGCACAGCCACGAAGTCGCGGGCGTTGAGGTATTGAACCAACTGGTAGCCCAGTCCCTTCCATTCGAACGTGGTCTCCGTCAGGATGGCGCCACCGAGCATCAGGGCGATCTGTAGCCCCATGACGGTGATGATGGGGATAAGCGCCGGCTTGTAGGCATGCTTGGTCACCAGTCGGAATTCGCTCACGCCCCTGGAACGACCGGCCTCGACATAGTCCTTGCCCAGTGTGCCGATGACGTTGGTTCGGACCAGCCGGAGGAAGACCCCCGCAGTCAGCAGTCCCAGGGCAACTGCGGGCAGGACTGCGTGCGAGGCTACATCCCCCAACGCGGTCATGTTTCCGCTGCGCAGCGCATCAAGCCAATAGATTCCCGACGGCGCCGAGAGGCTTCCCATGGTCAGTTCTGTCCGCGTCGATGAGCGGCCGGCAACAGGGAACCATCCAAGCCACACGGAAAAGGTCAGTTTAAGGAGGAGGCCTGAGAAGAACACCGGTGTCGCGTAGCAAAGAATCGCGAAAAATCGCAGTAGTGCATCGGAGACCTTGTCCCGGTGCTGGGCCGCAATCAGCCCGCAAGGGATACCCACGGCGAGCGCCACGATCAGTGCGTTGATCGATAGCTCCAACGTTGCAGCACCGAAGGTGGTCAATACTTCGACGACAGGCCGACGGTCGGTGATCGTGGTGCCAAAGTTGCCCGTGATGAGCTGGCCAAGGTACTCGAAGTACTGGACCAGGACTGGCCGGTCGTAACCGGCGTCGTGAATTCTTTGGGCGAGCACGTCCGGCGGAAGCCGGCCGCCTTGGGCCGCTGTGATGGGGTCTCCGATGACCCGCATCAGGAAGAAGACCAGCGTGACGAGGATAAAAACGGTGGGAATGATCAGGAAGAACCTGATCACGATGTATTTGCCAAGGCCCCCGCCTGACTTGGACTTGCTCTTGGGAGCAACGAGCCCGGGTTCGGCCTCGGGTACTTCGATGAGAGTTGTCATTGGTTACCTGCATTTCCTGCCCCGTGGATTGCGCGGGACTGTGTCTTGCGTGCCACTAACGTGGTCAGCAAAGGAGGCGGGACACCGGATCAGTGTCCCGCCTTCTTTCCCTTCCGGGAGGGGTGGTTACTTGGAAACGGTTCCGAGCCGGAACTTGAACGAAGCATCCAGCGTCTTGTCGACGCCGCTGACGCCGCTTCCTGTGACCGCCACCTGTGCGCCTTGGAGCAACGGCAGGGTGGAGATGTCCTTCGCCAACGCGTTTTGGACGTCCTTGATGTCCGACTCGCGCTTGGTCTTGTCAGGTTCTGTCAGCTGCTTGGCGATGAGATCGTTCACCGCTGGGTTGTTGTAATGGTTCTTGAGGAAGCCGCCCTCCGGGAAGAACGGCGTCAGGTAGTTGTCTGCGTCGCTGAAGTCGGGGAACCACCCGAACTGGAAGACCGGGTACTCGTCCGCCCGGCTCGCCTTGCTGTAGGTGACCCATTCGGTGGACTGCAGGTTGACCTTGAACAGTCCGGACTTTTCCAGTTGTTCTTTGATCATCGCGTATTCGTCGCCCGAGGACCCACCGTAGTGGTCCGGGTTGTACTGCAGGTTCAGCGATACCGGCTCTGTGATACCGGCGTCGGTGAGGACCTTCTTGGCCTTGTCTACGCTGGGCTTCCCGGCGTCACCATAAGCGTCCTTGAACGACTGGTTGGCGCCAAGGAACCCATTAGGAACGTTGGAGTACAGCGGGAGGTAGGTTCCCTTGTACACCTGGTCAGCGATTGCTTGCCGGTCCACCAGGTTGGCCACGGCCTGCCTGACAGCGAGTGCCTTGGCAGGATCGGCTCCTGCAGCCTTGGCTCCGAACGGCATGGTGTCAAAGTTGAAGGTCATGTAGCGGATTTCACCGCCCGGACCCGTGACGACCTTAACCTTGTTGTCTTTCCTCAGGTCATCCACGTCTGTTGCACTGAGGCTGCGGAAGGCGACATCGATGTTGCCTTGCTGAATGTCCAGTTTGAGGTTGGTGGGGCTGGCGTAGTACTTGATCGTGGCGGCATCATTTGCAGGCTTGCCCAGTACGCCCTTGTAGTCCGGGAATGCCTTGAAGCTGATGAGCTCGTTCTTCTTGTAGCTATCGATGGTGTACTGCCCGTAGAAAGCATTCGCCTTGATGATCTCATCGTCCGAGAGGACTTTATTTGCCGGGAAAACCTCATCATCAACGATGGGGGCTGCCGGGCTGCTAAGGATCTGGGCAAAGGTTTGGTCATTGGCCTTCTTCAGCTTGAAGACCACCGTCGTGGCATCGGGCGTAGAGACACTGTCGAGATTTGTCAGCAGCGACGAGGGACCGGCTGGATCATTGATGGTCTTCTGGCGATCAAAAGAGAATTTGACGTCCTTGGAGTCCAAGGTATGTCCGTTTGCCCACTTGAGGCCGGACTTCAGCTTCACCGTGTACTCGGTGGGGGAAGTGAACGACGCCGACTCGGCAAGGTCCGGTACGGGATCGGCTCCCCCGGGCTTGGAGTTCAAGAGGAATGAGTAGACCTGGTTCATGACCATGAATGAACCGTTGTCGTACGATCCGGCCGGATCCAGGGACGTGACCTTGTCCGTGGTCCCGTAGGCAACGGGGCCCGAAGCGGCGGGGCCGGAGGAAGAACCGCCGCCGGCCGGTCCGGTGCACGCCGTTAGGCCAAGCGCGGAGATGCCCGCGAGCGCGATAACGCTGTGCAGAGCCTTCTTTTTCAGTGCCATTTGGTGAACTTTCTGTTCAATGGAATCGGCGCACCGCACAGAGATGTTTGTGACGGGGCGCACTCTTGATTCCACGATTCAATCAGACTTCACGGGCGCCCAAGACCAATTTTGGTGATTCGAGACACAAAATTTACCTACGGGTAGCTTTGCGCGGCTGTGGGAGGCTGGTGACGCTAGAGGACCTGCCTCTGGAGGGAGCGTGCAGCATCGATGGTTGCCTGTCCAAGAACGCGGGTGCCCTGGTACAGGACAACAGTCTGGCCGGGAGCCACCCCGCGCAAGGGATTGGTCAGGGTGACCACAAGCTCCGGCCTGTCCACACCTGATGCAGCGGGGACACGTTCCACTCGAGCAACAGCGGGGACCGGGTCCCCATGTGCCCGGACCTGGGCATAGCACTCGAAATCGGCGCCTGTTTCAACCTCGGGGATAGGGAGCCCTGCCCAGGAGACCTTGATCCCGCGGAGTTCATCGATGGCCAGGAGCGCTTCGGGCCCCACCACCACCTTGTTTTCCTTGGGGCGGATCTCCAGGACGAATCGCGGCTTACCGTCCGCTGCCGGCGTCCCCAACTTCAGGCCGCGCCGCTGGCCCACCGTGAAAGCGTTGGCCCCGGGGTGTTCGCCCACCTTGGCGCCGGTTTCGTCGACGATGTCTCCGGTGGTCATGTCGATCTTCTCGGCCAGCCAGCCACGGGTGTCACCATCGGAGATGAAGCAGATGTCGTGGCTGTCAGGCTTATTGGCCACAGAAAGTCCCCGCCGCTCAGCTTCCGCCCGAACTTCCGCCTTGGAGGGCGTCTCGGCCAACGGGAACATGGAGTGCTTGAGCTGCTCGTGGGTCAGTACACCGAGAACGTAGCTCTGGTCCTTGGCCCAGTCGGCCGCGCGGTGCAATTCACGGTTTCCATCGGAGTCTTCGATCACCTTGGCGTAGTGCCCTGTGCACACGGCATCGAAGCCCAGCGCGATGGCCTTCTCCAACAACGCGGCAAACTTAATCCGTTCGTTGCAACGCATGCAGGGGTTGGGCGTCCGGCCAGCAGCGTATTCGTCGATGAAGTCCTGGACGACGTCTTCTTTGAAGCGCTCAGAGAAATCCCAGACGTAGTACGGTATGCCGAGCACGTCACAGGCACGCCACGCATCGCGGGAGTCTTCGATGGTGCAGCAACCCCGGCTCCCTGTGCGCAGGGTTCCGGGCATCCGCGACAACGCAAGGTGGACCCCGACGACGTCGTGCCCTGCCTCAACGGCCCGGGCGGCGGCTACGGCGGAGTCCACTCCGCCGCTCATTGCTGCAAGTACTCGCATGCTGACTTTCGTGTTATTTCAAGATGGGGTAGATATCCGGTTGCATCGGTCTAAATCGAGACCCAAGCGACCATCCATTCTAGCTCGCTCTACCACACCCGCGCTAAATCCCTTGACGCAGGCGGGCGCGGCTTCTAAAGTCAAAACTACTGGTTTTAGAATCGAGCTGACATGACACAGGAACCAATGGTCATCGTTGGCGGAGGGCTTGCCGGCGCCACCGCGGCCAAGACCCTGCGCGCGGACGGCTACGACGGCGGAATCCTCCTCTTGGGGGCTGAACAGCGTATCCCCTACCTTCGACCTCCCCTATCTAAGGAGTTCCTGCTGGGGAAGGCGAACGAGGACGCCGTGCCCGTGGTTCCAGAAGGCTGGTACCCGGAGCACGACGTCGAACTTCTCCTCGGCAGCCGAGCCGCGGGCATCGATCCCGCGGCGCACCGAGTGACGACGACGGACGGACGCATCCTCCCGTATTCGAAACTACTCCTGGCCACCGGCTCCCAGCCCCGCCACCTCCCGCTACCCGGGTCCGAACTCGACGGTGCCATGACCTTCCGCACCTTTGACGACAGCCTGAAACTGCAATCGCTCATCAAGGGCGGAGGCCGGAACGTGGTCATGATCGGGTCCGGCTGGATCGGCATGGAGCTGGCCGCGGCGGCACGTACCTACGAAAACAACGTGACGCTCCTAGGCCTCGAAGACATTCCCCTGAGCGCAGCGATCGGCCCGGAGTTGGGCAAGTATTTCCAGCAACTCCACACGGCCCAAGGGGTCAGCTTCCGCCTCCCGGCGAGCGCATCCGCGATTGAAGGCACGGACGGCCGGGTAACAGCGGTGCGCACGAACACCGGTGAAGCACTGCCAGCGGACATCGTTGTGATCGCAGTCGGAGTCGTCCCCGACACAGCGCTCGCCGAGACCGGCGGTTTGACGCTCCGCAATGGAATCTTGGTGGACGCGAGCCTAAGAACCAGCGCCCCTGACGTCTTCGCAGCAGGAGACGTCGCCAACGCACTCCATCCCTTCACGGGTGAGCACCAACGCAGCGAGCACTGGGCCAATGCCCTCAATGGTGGCAAAGTGGCGGCTCGGTCGATGCTCGGACAAGATGCCGTCCTGGATGTCGTGCCCTACTTCTACACCGACCAGTTCAGTACCAGCATGGAATACTCGGGATACGCGGCGCTGTCCTCCGGCCTGGTTCCCCTCATCAGGGGATCGCTGGAGGATGGAAGCTTTATCGCTTTCTGGGTCAGGGAGGGGCAGGTGGTCGCAGGGATGAGCGTCAACCAAAGCCGAGTGCAAAAGCCCATCAAGGCGTTGATCGCGGGACGCGTGCAGGTGGACCCTGCCCGCCTTACCGATGCGGGGACAGCCTTGGAGGACTTACTGCCGCGGTAGGGGCCAGTCTCGCCGAAACGGCTCGTCCCGCGTCCTACGAGGGCGCAACGCCCTGCCGTGCGAGGGTTGCGGCCGTTTGAATGGTTGATTCGTGACCGGCCATGCCCGCCTGCCGGGCCTTGGCGCACGCGCCGGGAAGTGCCGTGAGGAGCGTGTCCACGTCTGCCTCGGTGGAACTGTGACCCAAGGTGAAACGCTGGGCTCCCCGGGCAGTATCTTCATCCAAGCCCATGGCGAGAAGTACATGTGAGGGCCGCGGCACACCGGCGGTGCACGCTGAGCCCGTTGAGGACTCCACACCTGCCAAGTCCAGCAGGAACAGCAGGGAATCACCTTCACACCCCGGGAACGTGAAGTGCGCATTTCCTGGCAGGCGACCATTTCCTGGGGCGCCCCTGAGAACAGCATCCGGTACGGCTTCTTCGACGCCTCGGATCAGTCGGTCCCGGAGCGCCCTGATGCGTTCGCGTTCCTCCCCCTGATGCGCTGTTGCCGCCGCCGCAGCAGCCGCGAAAGCAGCGATGGCCGCTGTGTCCAGCGTTCCGGACCGGACGTCGCGCTCCTGGCCGCCGCCGTGTTGTACGGGCGTCAACTTCACGGCCCTCCCCAAGAAGAGCGCGCCGACACCCACCGGCCCACCCAGCTTGTGCCCGGAGACGGACATGGCGGCCAGTCCTGAAGCCCGGAAGTCGACGGCAACGGATCCAAACGCCTGTACCGCGTCCGAATGCACCGGAATCCCGTGCGGTTTGGCCATTTCGACGATGTCCGGGATGGGCTGGATGGTGCCGACTTCGTTATTGGCCCACATGACGGTTATCAGCGCGATCGAGTCCGGGTCTTTGTCGATTTCACGTTGTACGGTCTCCAGCGCCACAGTGCCGGTGTGGTCCACTGGAAGCCATACGGCTTCGGCGCCTTCATGCCGCTCCAACCATTCAACGGTGTCCATGACGGCGTGATGTTCGACGGCGGAGCAAAGGATGCGGGTCCGGCGGGGGTCTTCGTCGTGGCGGGCCCAGAACAGGCCCTTGACCGCCAAATTGTCGGCCTCTGTCCCGCCCGAGGTGAAAATAACTTCCGAGGGGTGGGCGCCTGCTGCCGCGGCCAAGGTTTCCCGGGCGTCTTCCACCGCCCGACGGGCGCGACGGCCGGCCCCGTGCAATGACGACGGATTACCGGTCCGCGCCAATTCGCGTGTCATGACGGCGAGAGCTTCAGGCGACATCGGGGTGGTGGCAGCGTGGTCAAGGTATACAGGCACCCTGTAATTCTACCGATCCCGGTGATCCGGAACCGCGGAATCGTGTGCTTCCTCGGGACGATGACCGGGCGCATCGATCCGTGCACAGCAATGGCCTGGGCCGGGATCGGGGCGGACACTGTCCGCAGCCAACCCTGATGCTGTCGCCGTCCCCTTCAGGAAGGCGGCGTTCATGGCACAAACCACATCCGGGTGGTCCTGGGAGAGCTGATGGAAGGGGCAATTGAGGAGGCGATATCCGCCGTCTTCCTGCGGGGCAGGTTCATAACCCACGTCCGCTAAGGCGCCCGCCACATCCCCTGGACGGCCGAACTCCCGGCCCCTCGCCTCCGCAACTTCCAGCAACGCCTCACCCACGGGAACCCTTCCGGGCAACGAACGTGCCACGACGGCGGCCAACAGGTCTCCCGCCACGTCATACTGGCGCTCGGGCACTGACGCCACTACCTCGTTCAACGCCGGGCGGTAGAACTTGGCAGGCCGCCCCGAGCCCGGGCCACCCTTGTCAGCCTGCTTCCTGAACTCGACAACGGCCAGCCCTGCCCGCACCAAGCGATCCAGGTGAAAAGACGCTGTGCTGCGGGGAATGCCCATAGCGCGGGCGGCCTCATCGCGGCCCACCGCGTCCTGAGCTTGGCGGAGGTAAGCGAAGAGGCGCCTCCGCATCTCATCATCGAGTGATGCGATGGCCGAGATCCGTTCGCGCCAGGCGGATCGGGTGGAGATCATGGGTCAAGGATATCTCTAAAAACAACATCTACTGCTTTACTTGCGGCGATCGGGAACCACAACTTATGCATGCTTCGTTCAGTAGGTGGCTGGATAAACTTGCCAGTACAACCCCTGCCGGGGGAACGATCATCAACGAGAAGAAGGGCCTGTGCTTGGCCGACGTCAGCAGTTCGCATTACCAGGTCCTCCGGGTCCCGGTGACGGCGACGGAGAAGGAAATCAAAGCGGCCTATCGCAAGGCTGCCCGGGTTTCACACCCCGATCACGGCGGTGAAGCCGAGATGTTCAGACGGGTAACCCTTGCGTACGAAACACTGATCGATCCGGAGCGGCGCGCTGACTATGACCGCAGGTATGGCGCCGGAGACTTTCAACATCATCAGTCAAGCCCCGGGGATTACCGAGGCGCTCGGGCTCCGGGGCCGAGTACCACGGCCCACGTCCGGCGCGATCAAACTCCCGGCAAGACGGCCAGCACGGCTGGTGATCCCCCGGTCTACGTTCCATCGTTCGAGGACCCGGGGGAAGTACCGCTCATACCGGAGTCAGAGGCGGCGACACAGGTTCACGGGCTGCCGCGCAAGCGCGGCCTGTTCGGCGCGGAGGCGCGGATCCAGCGCGAGATGCGGACGGTACAGCTGATCAGTCGGCAGGTTCTCTCCGCCATCCCGGCCGCCCGGCTCATCAATGGCCTGCGAGCACCAGCGGACAACAGCCACATCGACCATGCAGTCCTCTCGGGTTACCGGCTGGCCTTGGTCGACTCCATGTTGCTACCCAAGGGCGCCTACGCCTGGGACGGTATCTCGCTACGGAATGGCAGCAGGTCCGTCGCACCCCCGCAATTGGCCAGCACCGTTCGGCATATGCAGAACATCTTTCCGGAACTGAACGTGACAGGCTGGGTAGTGTTGCACAGCCCGGACGGCAATCTCCACCAACCCGTTGTCGATTGGCACGGCAAAGGTTCGTCCAGTCCCGCGGCGGTGGAAGTGGTCAATGGAGCCGGATTGGCGAGAGGGCTGAAGCAGTTTCTCAGTTCGGGTCCTGCACCCAACACCGTGGTGGTCCCGGTCCTTGCCAGGTTGCTGCGCGGAATGCACTAGTCACGCACGAGTAGGAGCAGCCGCACGCTGAGTCGGCGCGCACCCCCGTACCTCGCTAGGATAGGACGGTGTTCCGCATCCTCTTCCACACTCCAGAAATTCCCGGCAACACGGGGAACGCCATTCGATTGGCCGCCATCACCGGAGCGGAGCTCCATCTGGTGGAACCGCTCGGGTTCGACTTTTCCGATGCCAAGCTCCGGCGGGCCGGGCTTGATTACCACGATCTCGCCGTCGTCACGGTGCATCCTGACATCGACGCCGCGTGGACAGCTCTGGAGCCCGAGCGGGTCTTCGCATTTACCTCCGATGGAGACACTTCTTACACAGACATCAGCTATCGGCCTGGCGACGTTCTGATGTTTGGACCGGAGTCCGTCGGGCTCCCCTCGTGGTTGAAACAAGACCCCCACGTTACGGCCCGGGTGCGGTTGCCCATGCGGCCCACCCTGCGATCCTTGAACCTGGCTAATGCGGCCTCCATCGCAGTTTTCGAGGCGTGGCGGCAAAACGGGTTTTCCGGAGCGCAGATCTAGGCCCATCCAACAGCGCCGCCGCACCGAATACCTTATGCATGGATACACCGTCCATCGTTGGTCAATGAGGGAGCCGATGTGAGCGCATTGAAGGTCAGGGCCGCAACAGCCAGCCTGCGTGCCGCAGCGACCACAATGCCCCAGCCGCCCGCAACACAAAGCAGGCATGCTGCCGCTTTCCATGTCGACGACATATGCTGGACAGTGATGGACACCCCCAACAACCCCGGCCCCGCAGTCTTTGAGGCCCCCAACCCAGCCGCGGACCTCAACAACCAGTTGACGGAGTTGCTCGGGCTGGTGGCTGCAGGCGATCAACGGGCTTTCGCCGAGTTCTACCGCCTCACCTCCAGGCGAGTATTTGGCATGGCGAAGCGGGTTCTTGTGGATCCCGACCTCAGCGAGGACGCCACCCAAGAGGTCTACCTCCAAGTCTGGCAAGGTGCTGCGCGCTTCGATCGCGCCGCCGGCAGTCCATTGGCCTGGCTCATGACAATCGCCCATCGGCGCGCCATAGACCGCGTGCGGGCAGTCCAGGCCGCGACGGACCGGGAAGCGAAATACGGAGCGGCAAGCCAGGACAGGGACCGTGACTTAGTGGTCGAAGAGGCCGATACGGCATTGGAAGCCGAGGCCGTCAGCAGATGCCTTGGCACCCTGACCGACACGCAGCGGGAATCGGTCCGCCTCGCGTACTACGGCGGCCTGACCTATCGGGAAGTCGCTGAGCGCCTGGGCGCCGCCGTTCCCACCATCAAGTCCCGCATCCGCGATGGACTCCTGCGGCTGAAGACCTGCTTGGGGGTGAGCTGAAATGACCGACAACGCGGGCGGAAGCTTTATGCGACGAATGTTTGCCAATGACATCGCTACCGACCTCTCCGAGGGCAGGGTCCTCGAATTGGCAGAAATATATGCCCTCCACGCTGTGACTAACCAAGAGCGGGACATGATCGACGCCTACATCAAGGACGCGCCGGATGCCCCCGAGTTCCATGAGCGGGTCCGTCAGGCGCGTGAAGCCCTGGCCGTCAGCTTCGCTCCGGAAGAAGAACCGCCGGCCAGCCTCTTCAATAACATCGTGGAGCGCATTGCTGCCGATGCCGCCGTCGAACCTCCTGCCCCCTCCATCCAGGGGCGGGAACCGGTGGTTGCCGACCTCGCGGCTGCCCGTGCCAAGCGTGCCGAAAAACGGAGCCCGGCCACTGCTCGTCGCTGGATTGTTGGCGCAGCTGCAGCGGCGGTTATTGCACTCGGTGGAATCGGCGTGGGTACCTATGTCTCCACCCAGAACGACCCCGTCAACCAAGTCTTGCAGGCACAGGATGTCCAAGCGAAGTCCGCGCCGGTACCCGGCGGGGGCACGGCCACGGTCTCTGAATCCTCAGCCAAGGATTCCTTTGTAGTCCAAATGAAGGGGGTGGCCCCTGCACCGGTCGGCAAGGTCTACCAGCTCTGGACGCTACCCAAGGACGGTTCTGCACCGGTTTCGCAAGGCACCATGGACGCCGAGGCCCTCACCAAACCGGCCGTAGTCAAGGGACTATCCTCCGCTTCTTCGATGGCCATCACGGTGGAGCCCGCCGGGGGCTCGAAACAACCAACCCAGCCGCCGGTCCTGGTGGTCACGCTGGCCGCTTAGCCGGTTTCACCCGATTGCCACCCCGCCACTAGCGGCAGGCTTAACGGCCGACGGCGGCCGCCACCTTTCGGTGCGCGGCCGCCGTCGTACTTTTGTTTGGCTTCCCTTTCGGGCTTGCCTAAGTGTGTTGCAGCTAAATGACGAGCGAGAGCAGCATCACGAACGCGAACCCGACCAGGGAGATCAGTGTTTCCATGACTGACCAGGTTTTGAACGTCTGCCCCACGGTCAACCCAAAGAGTTCCTTGACCAGCCAGAATCCGGCGTCATTGACATGCGAGAGGAACAACGAGCCAGCACCGACGGCCAAGGCCAGCAGGGCAGCGTGTGTTGGGCTGAGGCTGCTCGCGAGCGGCGCAACGATACCAGCCGCTGTCACGGTGGCGACCGTGGCCGAGCCTGTGGCCAGGCGAAGAGCAACGGCCACGATGAAGCCGAGCACCAGCACGGACATGTTGGCACCTTCAGCCCACTTCTTGACTGCGTCGCCGACGCCTGCGCCAATCAGTGTTTGTTTGAAGCCGCCACCTGCACCAACGATCAACAGGATCCCCGCAATGGGGCCAAGGCTCTGACCGAGCCTCGTGGTAATCGAGCTGCCCTTGAAACCGACCGCGTATCCAAACGTCACCATGGCCAAGAGCACTGCCAGCGTCATGGCAACCAGGGGCTGGCCGATGAAGTCGAAGAAGGTCCGAATGGCGGGGGCCGAGCCGGCGTCGGGCCAAATGATGTCGCCGAGTGCCTTCAAGAGCATCAGCACAACAGGGAAAATGATCGTCAGGAGCGTGACCGGGAACGAGGGCTGGCGCTTGACGTCGCTAAGGTCCGCCGTGTGCTTGGTATCGATGCCGCCGGCTACTGCAGGAGCGTCAACGGGGACCCAACGTGCGGCAAGGCGGGAGAACAGCGGTCCACAAATGATGACGGTTGGAACGGCCACCAGGATGCCCAGCCCCAAGGTTGTTCCCAAGTCGGCCTTGACGGCGCTGATGGCGATCAATGGACCGGGGTGGGGCGGAACAAGGCCGTGCAGCACGGACAGCCCGGCCAAAGCCGGGATGGCAATACGCATCAGCTTCATCTGGGACCTCTGCGTCACAAGGACGATCACCGGAAGCAGAAGGACCAACCCGATTTCAAAGAACATGGGCAAGCCGATGATGACCGCCACGAGCGTGATCATCCACACCACTTTGTTGCCAGTGGCTTTGGCCAGCAAACTGTCCACAACACGGTTGGCGCCCCCGGAATCTGCCAGCAGCTTTCCGAGCATCGCCCCTAGGGCGATGAGGAGGCCGACTTCTTTGAGGACACCGCCTACTCCGTCCTCGAAGTTACTGACGACCTTGGCAAGTTCCACATTGGAGGCCAGCCCGACGAAGGCCGACCCGAGGACCAGCGCCAGGAAGGGATGGAACTTCAGTTTGGCAATGAGCACCACAATGAGCGCGATACCGATCGCCGCCACAACAAGGAGTTGCGTATCGTGGCCCGTCCAGGCTTCAGCCTTGGTTGCTGCTTGCATAAAACTCATGATGCCGATTCCTCTGAGCTGTGACCGACGGGACTGAGCCCGAGGTGCTTAATGACCTGGTCCGCTTCTTCCGAAGGTGACGCTGAAACACACAATGACATGTAAATTTCTTCTTCCGTGGGTTCCTCGAGCGCATCAAACTGCGACTCAAGGAGGGAGGGCGGCATGAAATGGCCGTGCCTGGACGCCAAGCGATCGGAAATCTTGTCCCGGCTGCCCTCCAGGAAAACGAACACAACGTTCTCGCCTCGAAGCACGTCGCGATATTTCTTTTTTAGTGCCGAGCACGTGATGATCGCGGGCTTTCCGGCCTCAGTGTGTTCCTTGATCCAGCGGGAAATGATCTCAAGCCATGGCCAACGGTCCTCATCGCTGAGTGCCTGCCCGGATTGCATCTTTGCCACGTTGGCTTCGGGGTGAAGGTCGTCTCCTTCTGCAAGGTCCCACCCCAGCTTGCCGGCCAGTACACCGGCCACGGTCGACTTGCCCGAACCGGAAACTCCCATGATCACCAGAACGGGTTGTTGCGCAGTCTTCGCCATCAAACACTGCCTCTCCTGAATAAATATGATTTAACCGAGATTCAGCATATGACACAGGTTACATTTCGGCAATTTCAGAAGCCGGCAATCGTGGCGCTGCCGTTAACAGCAACCACGTGGAAGTACTCAGCACTGGACCCTGCCGGCAATCCTGCGCGCTGGCCGTTTGCCCCCAGCATGTCCCGCACCACGCGTTCCATGCGCTCGACGTCGGGGTGCTGGCTGGCGTGGACACGAATGGCCTCCACCTTGGCGTCGACGTGCCCGGTGACATCCACGGCATGGTTCTCCAGGGCCTCCGGGCTGGAGATGAACCATAGCCAGGGGAGCTTGTAGGCCTCCAGTCCAGCGTCAGCCAACTCAGGATAGGCAAAGGGATTTTCGACGGCGGGATACACGGCTCGGGTCACCGCCTCACCAGCGGCCAGATGGTCGGGGTGGCTCTTTTGGATTCGGTCCCAATTCCGCTCGGGATGCATGGTGAGGACAATGTCAGGACGGATCTTGCGGATAAGGGCCACCACTTGCTTGATGACACCGTGGGAGGGCTCGAGGTATCCGTCACGCTCGTGAAGATAGTGGATGTCGTGGACGCCTACCAGCGCTGCTGCCCTTTTCTGTTCCTCTTCGCGGAGCTCGATAATGCGCTCACGGTCCACGGGATCGAAACCACCGGCATCGCCGTCGGTCATGATGCAGTAGCTCACCTCCACGCCCGCCGCTGTCCAAGCAGCGATGGTTCCGGCGGCTCCAAAGTCAATGTCGTCAGGGTGGGCCGTAAAGCAAAGGACCCGCTCGACGCGCTCCTTGGAGGCATCGAACGGGCTCGTTGCTGACTGAACGTCAAGAGGCAAATGAATCAGCCTTTCCGCTTCTTGATCTCGGCTGTTGCTTGGGGCAGGACGTCAAAGAGGTCGCCGATGATGCCGTAATCGGCGATCTCGAAGACGGGCGACTCCGGGTCCTTATTGATGGCGACGATGACTTTCGCGGTCTGCATGCCGGCCTTCTGCTGGATGGCACCGGAGATGCCTGCGGAGATGTAGAGCTGCGGCGACACGGTCACGCCAGTCTGGCCCACCTGGGCATCATGCCCGATCCAGCCGGCGTCGGTTGCTGCGCGGGAAGCACCCACTGCCGCGCCCAGGGCATCCGCCAATTCCTCAACCGGGCCAAAGTCGCCGTCCACGCCGCGGCCGCCGGCCACGACGATCCTTGCTTCGCTCAGGTCCGGGCGCCCGCTGACAGGCTTCTCGGTTCTGGCCGTGATGCGTGCGGCACTGGTCAGGGAGTCGGCCGGAACCTCGATGGTCGCGGTCCCGGGGGAAGCGGCGACAGCAGCAGTCTCGGGTTCCACGTTATTGGCCTTGATGGAAAGGATAGCCACCGGGGTGGTTGCCTTGGCGGTGGTGGTGTACGAGCCGGCAAGGACGGACTTGTGCGCCGTTCCGTCGGCCTCGACACCCACCACGTCCGTGATCACGCCTGCGTTCAGCTTGATACTGAGGCGCCCGGCGATCTCCTTACCCTCCGGCGAATTGTCCAGAAGAACCGTGGTTGCACCGGAGGCTGTCGCAGCTGCCGCTAAATAGGCGGCCTTCGGACCAACCAAGTACTCTCCGAGGTCACCGCCCGAGGGAAGGTAAACGGTTGAGGCGCCGTAGGCACCCAACTGCTTGGCGACGTCGTCGGACAGCTCGCCGGCAACGGCGACGGCGGTCTCCCCCAGCGAGCGGGCGATCGTCAGGAGCTCAAGGCTGCTCTTCTTAAGAACGGCTCCCGGGGTGTCAATGAATACAAGTGCATTTGCCATGATGAGAGTCCCCTTAGAGCAGCTTCTGTGCGGCCAGGAAGTCGACCAGCTTGATGCCGGCGTCGCCTTCGTCGGTGATGATGGTCCCTGCCGTGCGCGGCGGACGGGGGTCGGCGGACGCGACGACAGTCCAGGAGCCCGAATGGCCCACCTGCGAAGGGTCCACTCCGACGTCGGCCAGGCTCAGCGTCGCGATCTTCTTCTTCTTGGCAGCAAGGATGCCCTTGAAGTTCGGGTACCGCGGCTCGTTGATCTGATCGGTCACCGAAACAACTGCCGGCAGCTGGGCCTCGACGGTCTCGGAGAAGGATCCGGCGTCACGGCGGCCCACAACGGTGCTGCCGGAGACTTCCAAACTGGAGGCGAAAGTCAGTTGCGGATAAGACAGCCGCTCGGCCAGCTGAGCCGGCACCAGCGAAGTTTCACCATCCGTGGAAGCCATCCCGGTCAACACCAGGTCCACCGGGCGCCCATCAGCAGACAAGTGGCGTACCGCTGCCGCCAACGCCAAGGACGTAGCGGCTGCATCCGATCCGGCCAACGCATCATCACTGAGGTGCACCCCGGAGGAAGCCCCTATCTGGAGCGACTTCTTGACCGCGTTAATGGCGCTCGCAGGACCCATGGTCAGGGCAATGACCTCATTGCCTGCTTTCGGCCCGCCACGCTCTTCCGCTAACTGCAGGGCAGCCTCGAGAGCGTATTCATCGAGTTCGGACAAAATGCTCTCGGCGCGGTCAGTCGTGTTTCCGGGCCCATTAATGTGCCGGTCAAACTGCGCGTCAGGGACGTGCTTGACCAGAACGACAATCTTCAATGTCTCTTCCACTGTCTTCGAAGCAGCCTTCCATGCTTGTGGACGGCCAACCGCAGCAGCGTGGCCATGTACTGCCCAGCGCGTGGGCTCGTCCTAGCTAAGCATATTGCCACGGGAAATCCACTGTCCGCATTAAGGACCGTTTAGCCAAGTGATTGACCGGGGCCATGACGGCGCACCCGGCATGGCCCGGTACAGGGCACCGTCATACCACCGCGGGCCGCGCCCCCGAAGAGGTGCGGCCCGCCGTCATGCGTTACATGTGCCCCTGTTCAGGAGCCCTTACTGCTGTGCGGCATCCAAAGTAACGTCCAGGTCCTGGGACTGCCCGCCGCGCTGAACGGTCACCTTGACCTTGGCACCGGCGGGCTGTTCGCGAACTGCCGCCGTCAGTTGATCGGGGTCGCTGATGGCGTAATCGCCGAACTTGGTCACGACGTCGCCCACTTTAATCCCGGCCTTCGCCGCAGCAGAACCCGAGGTGACTGCCGCCACTTCGGCCCCGACGGAGAAGCCCGAATCACTCCCGGTGGAGGTCTTCGCCCGCACCGACACACCGAACTGGGCGTGGCTGGCCTTGCCGGTGTCGATGATCTCCTGGGCCACCCGCTTAGCATTGTTGATCGGAATGCTGAATCCCACACCAATGTTGCCGCTCGAAGAAGATCCTGTCGTATCGCTTCCAGCCGAAGCGATGGCCACGTTGACGCCGATGATCTCGCCCTTGCTGTTCACCAACGCACCACCGGAGTTGCCCGGGTTGATGGCCGCATCTGTCTGGATCACGTTGATGGAGATCGAAGCTGCGCCCGCAGTCGTCTGGCTTTGGCTACCATTCGGGGGCGCGAACTGGAAACCTTGGCCGCCGCCCTGGGAGTTATCGGTTCCGTTCTGCGGCGCCGCCGAAGAGGCCACGCTGATGGTCCGGTTCAAGGTGGAAACAATGCCGTCAGTTACCGTTCCGGTGAGGCCCAACGGTGCACCGATTGCGACGGCGGTGTCCCCCACGTTCACCTTCGATGAGTCACCCAGTGCCGCGGGTACCAAACCGGAGCCGTCGACTTTGATGACAGCCAGGTCCGACAACGGATCAGTGCCCACGACAGTGCCCTTGAGTACCTTCCCGTCGCTCGTCCGAACTTCAATGGCTGCGTTGGAGGCAGCACCATCCAACGTCACTACGTGGGTGTTGGTCAGGATGTGTCCTTTGTCGTCAAGAACGATGCCGGAACCCGTACCTCCTTGGCTACCACTGGTGGCCTTGATGGTTACCACGCTCGGCGACGCCTTGGCTGCAGCCGCCGTGATGGCATTCACGTCGTCCTTGTTATTGACGATCACCGTGCTGGACTGTGCACCGGTGGCCGCAGCGGGCGCCGGGTGCTCCCACAGGGCATTGCCCCCTGCCACCACGCCGCCGCCAATGAGCCCTGCGGCGAGCATGCTCGCCACCAAGGTCCCGACGCCGAAGGCCGGCTTGCGCTTGGGAGCCGTCTGGGAGGAATGCCCGTGGCCTTGCTGCATGCCGCCATGCGGCGCACCGTACTGCCCGGTGTTCTGGAACTGAGGGGCGGTGTGGCCGGTGGTCGGATTGGCAGCACCGTAGAACGGTTGCTGCTGCTGGTAGGCCGGGCGCTGGTCGGGACCCTGATGGGCGCCGTAGGGGCCCTGGGGCTGGGTGGGGCCTTGGAACTGGCCGGGAGCTTGGTGCTGGCTCGGGTTCTGGGGCTGCCCTGGGTTCTGGGGCTGGCCGCTTTGCTGCTCCGGACCCGGATACGGTGTTGCGCCGCCGGCTTGATGCATCTGGGTGGTCGGGGGCTGGAATGCCGGCAATGGGGTGGTGGCATGGGTTCCGTCGTGCTCACCCTGTTGCTGCCCGGAGTTCCAGGCGGACTGGGACGTAGCGGCACCGCTATTCGCGGTTCCTTCTACGTCCCGCGGCTCAGACGCCTCGCGGTTCTCTGGTGCATTGCCCTGCGCTGGGTTCTCCGTCATGGGACTTCCTTTCATCCTCGTCTTCCATAACTATGTACCCAATTACTGGATCATAAGCGGACGTTCGCTGGGAGCTTGCTGGAAGTCATGTACGAGGTCTCAGCGCTACGAGATCCACGGCAACAAACCGCAGTAACGAGCCAATCATCAACTTCTCTCCAGTGTTTCGCTGGTGGCATATTCACCGCTGTGGACGCTCCCGGAGGTGCACCATAGAATCAAGAGGAATTGCCACAGCGACCTGCGGCTTTGCACACCATGCGTGGGGGCGCTGAGCATTCTGTGACGATTGGTACGCCTTGTCCCAGTCGCAGACGTGCTGAAGGGTTGCACATGCGGTCAATAATTACACGCGTACTCGCCGTCATTGGCCTGGCTGGAATGTTGGCACTGCCAACAGCTGCGGCCTGGGCAGAGGATCCGGTGACAATTCCAACCGGCCAGAACATCGTTGACAATGCCAACGTTCTGGGCAGCCGCAAGGCCGAGGTCCAGGATGCTATCCAAAAGACCCTAAAGGACCACAAGTACAACTTGTATGTTGTAACTGTTAACTCCTTCGACAACCCGTCATCCCCGCAAGCGTGGGGCCAGGCTGTTGCCACAAAGAAGGGCATGGGACCGGCCGACGTCATTCTGGCCATTTCCACCTCCGGCCAATATTACTTTGCACCGAACTCCGCCAGTGCCATTTATCCCAAGCGGTCCAACATCACCCAGAACGCTATTGCTGCAAACCTTGGCGGTGGCAAGAGGGACTATGCCCAAGCGGCCATTGATACAGCGGCAGCCATTGGTGATGCGGCCGGCGGTGGAAGCGGAAGCGTGCCCAGCGGAAACGGAAGCGTCGGAGTGCTGGTCGGCGTCGTTGCCGCGGGCGGTGCGGGAACGTATCTGTACTTGCGCAACCGACGCAAGAAGAACGGCGCAGCAACGGGTGCCGGCTACGGCCCCCAAGGGCAACAACTCGATCCGCTTGCCGGTCTCAGCATTCCTGAGCTGCGCCAAAAGAGCGGCTCCCTCCTGATCGAAGCCGATGATGCCATCAAGTCCAGCGAGCAGGAACTGGGCTTCGCCCAGGCCCAATACGGTGATGCGTCCGTCGTCAATTTCACCAAAGCCCTCCAAGAGGCAAAAGACCACATGACGGAGTCTTTCAAGTTGCAGCAACAGCTTGATGACCACATCCCGGACACAGAAGAGCAGCAACGTAGCTGGCTCGGTGAAATCATCCGTCGTTCGGAAGCCGCGCTCAGCTCGCTGCGTGACCAGAAGGCAGACTTTGACTCCCTCCGGGAGTTGGAGAAGAACGCTCCTCAAGCCCTCGCCGCCGTGACGAGCGGCGCCAGGGACGCCGAGGCCAGGATCGCCGGTTCGGAGCAATCCCTTGAGAACCTGCGTACCAAATACGCAGAGTCGGCTTTGACCCAGGTTTCCGACAACATCCTGCAGGCCAAAGAGCGGCTGGCCTTTGTGCAGCACGCTGCCGCGACCGCCCAAGAGAAGCTGGCGGCGGGTGAGAACAGCCTGGCCGCCGTCGCCGTCCGCGCAGCAGAGCAGGGCCTGCATCAAACCACAGTCCTGATCGATGCGATCTCCAAGACTGCGGCGAGCCTCGATGAGGCAAGGAACTCCCTCGAAGGTGCCGTGGCAGAGGCAAGCCAGGACTTGGCCCAAGCCCGGGCAATGATCCAGTCGGGGCAACACCCTGAACTGGCTGGCCCTGTTGCTGGCGTCGAGGCTGCGTTGGCCCAGGTCCAGGCCGAGATTCAAGGTGGCAAGATCGATCCCATTGCGACCCTCGCGCGCGTGTCCTCGGCACATCAGGCTTTGGACCAGGCGCTGTCCGGCATCCGGGACCAGCAAGAGCAGGCACGGCGCGCCCAGGCCGCCATGCAACAAACCATCATGGCTGCGCAATCGCAGATCAGCGCAACGTCCGATTACATCGCGGCCCGGCGTGGAGGCGTCGGCACCGAAGCTCGCACGCGTCTTGCTGAGGCACAACGCAACGTCGACTACGCGCTGTCCATCTCGCGCAACGACCCCGTTACCGCATTGACCTATGCCCAACAAGCGCACTCATTAGCGGCGCAAGCGGCACAACTGGCCCAGGCAGACGTAGACCACTTCGGCTACGCCGGCCAAGGTTATGGCCGCGGAGGGATGTTTGGCGGCGGGGGCGGTGGTGGTGGTCTCGGCGGAGCGATCCTGGGCGGCATCCTCATCAACTCCATCCTCAACGGTGGAAGTGGCGGCTGGGGCGGCGGTCACAACGACGGCGGAGGCTTCTTCGGTGGTGGTGGCGGAGACTTCGGCGGCGGCGGAGATTTCGGTGGGGGTGGCGACTTCGGCGGCGGCGGCGGAGACTTCGGCGGCGGTGACTCCGGCAGCTTCTAACCAACAGACCACGTGGGTCCTTCGCCCACCTGACGCGGTACAACAACTGATCACTGACTTCAGTAAAAAAACTGAGCAGGACGAAAGGCAACACCATGGTTAAGCAGTCCATTTTCGGCCGGATCTCTCAGCTCGCAAAGGCGAACATCAACGCGTTGCTCGACCAGGCTGAGGACCCCCAGAAGATGCTGGATCAGATGGTTCGCGACTATACGAACAACATTGCCGAAGCCGAGTCGGCGGTCGCGCAGACTATCGGTAACCTCCGTATGCTCCAAGCGGACTACAACGAGGACATCAAGAACGCCCAAGACTGGGGCAACAAGGCATTGGCGGCGTCCAGGAAAGCGGACGAGTACCGCTCCGCTGGAAATCCAGTAGACGCCGAGAAGTTCGATAACCTCGCCAAGGTGGCCATTCAACGCCAGATGGCTGCTGAGTCTGAAGCACGCACCGCAGAGCCCAGCATCGCGTCCCAGTCCGAGGTTGTGGACAAGCTCAAAACCGGCCTTGACCAGATGAAGAACAAGTTGAACCAGCTCACTGCCAAGCGCAACGAGCTGGTGGCCCGTTCCAAGACTGTCGCGGCACAGAATCAGGTCCACGATGCCCTCAAGAGCATCGATATCATGGACCCCACCAGCGAAGTGGGTCGTTTCGAGGAAAAGATCCGTCGCGAAGAGGCAAAGGTACTCGGCCAGCAGGAGCTGGCCAGCTCCAGCCTCGACGCGCAATTCAACCAGCTGGAGGATCTTGGAGAGCAGACCGAGATCGAGGCCCGCCTGGCCGCACTGAAGTCTGGTGGCTCCAAGCCCGCGATTTCTGCCGGCGCCCCCGCCGCCCCCGAGGCGACCATCGACGAAGCCGACTTCGATAAGCTCTAGGGCAGCTTGGGGAATGGCGTAGGCATTCCCGCACTGCAGGAAGGAGATGGTCGGATCCTGTTCGGGTCCGACCATCTCCTGTCTAAGCGGGAGCGCTCGTGGTCTAAGCGGGAGCGCTCGTAGCGGACGGACCGGCGCTTATATCGGTGGCCACTTCGGCCCTGATCTCGAACCCTTTTGGATGGAAGTACGTCACCGTGCACTCCAAGACTTCGCCATGGGCACCCAGAGTGGTTCGCTCCAGACGAGGCACCACCGGGAATGCACGAACGTTAAGGGCGTCTGCCAAGTGGTCCGGAGGTGCTTGCATTGTCACCGTGATTTCGGCCCGCTGCAGGGGCTTGCGGGTCCGATCTTGAATGACTTGGTAGATGGAGTTCCGCTCTGCATCGGCCAGGCTGATGTGCCGGCCGATGTGCGAGGGTATGAAGATCTCGGCAATGGCATACGGCCACCCCGCGCTCGAATAGGATCGGCGGATCACCAAGACCAGATTGTCATCGGACACCAGCTTGGCAGGAACCGTCCGGTCCTTCTCCATCCACTTGTACTCAATGAGACCCTTCACGGTCTTCATTCCGGCCGCGGTGAAGGTTTCCATGAAAGGCGCCAGTCGGTTGAGCATGCGCACAGGGCGCTGGGCCATGACAAAGGTGCCCTTGCCCTGCCTACGTACTACAAGGCCCTTTACCACCAGGCCCTCGATTGCCTTGCGGACGGTGGTGCGGCTGACACCGTACAGATCCATCAGCGATTCTTCAGTAGGAAGCCGTGCGCCTGGATCCAAGCGGTTCACCTGTTCCATGAGGACATCCGCCACCTGCTGATAGACAGCTACGGGGCCGTCTCTCTGGAGGACTTGCCGGCCGTTGCCGAGTTCGTAGTCTTCGCTGACCATGTTGGTTCCCATCAATTCTGCGCGGCGCCAATCCGCGTTCGATGCTAGCACTGCGCTTTGGGTTGGCGGTCACTATTGATGCAGAGAAGGAGCCGGGATTGGATAAACAAGAAGGTCCGGATCACTGGTGTGATCCGGACCTTCTTTTCAGTTGCGGGGACAGGATTTGAACCTGTGACCTCTGGGTTATGAGCCCAGCGAGC